>JABDQB010000021.1 GCA_013042495.1 Gemmatimonadota bacterium | reverse complement strand
GTTGTGACCGTCGACGCCCCACGCCTTGAGGGTGCGGTCCATGAAGCCGTCCTCGCCGGGTCGGCCGACGTGGTACATGATCTCGTTGCGCCGGTCTTCGTCCATGGCCCGGGCGATGCGTCCCGCGATGTCCTCCAGCGCCTCGTCCCAGCTGACGCGTTCCCACCGTCCCTCGCCCCGCTCGCCGACGCGTTTGAGGGGGAAGAGGATCCGGTCCGGATCGGTGACCTGGTTGATCGTGGCCGGGCCCTTCGCGCAGTTGCGTCCGCGCGATCCGGGATGCTCCGGATTGCCCTCGAATTTCTTGACCTGCAGCGTGTCCCGGTCCACGTAGGCCAGCAGTCCGCAGCCCGACTCGCAGTTGAAACAGGCGGTCGGCACGAGGGTGTAGCGCTTCTCCACTCGCTGCGGCCACGAACGCGAGTCGAGCTCCACCCAGTCGTTCCAGCGCTCCTTCGGAGGAAACGACGCGAGGTGTACCCGGCTCGGTCCAGGATAGAAGGTCTCGCCCCTCTCTTCCGTCTCCTTGCGGGCGGCGGAAACCCTCGCGCTCAGCTTATCGACACTCATGCTTCGATCCTCGGTTCGTCAGGCCAGGGGAACCGACTGCCCGGCCTGGACGTAGGCGTGTTCGAACGCGAGCAGGCCGACCAGGCCAGCTACGGCCGCGGGCGCTGCCATCCATGGCGCAGCCAACCCGATGAGTCCAAGTAAAATGCTACTCCAAAAGTACCTGGAGAATTTACCTCTTGTCATTTCGAGGGTCGCGAGGTGCGCGTGTGCGGTCCCGTGCGTGAGCGTGACTTCGCCCAGCGTCATCAGCAGGTGAACGGCGCCGGCTCCCGCGAACATCCAGGCGAGAGGCGTTACCGCACCGGGCGCCACCACGGTCGCCACGAGGAGCATGGCGCCGCTTCCCGCCAGCACCGACTGGGTAGCCAGGTGCGATGGCAGGAGCGGGCTCTGCCACAGATCCCGGGCCTTCGCCTGGGCGAACAGGTAGGCGGTGTACACAGCGGCCATCACTGCGAGGGGAAGACCGGCGATCGCGAGCGGCTTCAGCAGCTCGGGGCGGCCCAGCCATCCCGCGGCGAGATGCGCGGCAAGGACGGCTCCGTAGCCGCTGATGATGAAGCCTCCACGCACCAGCCAGCTCTTCCACTGGGGTTTCACGAGCAGGTAGTAGAACCGCATCGGGTGATCGAGGTCCCAGATCAGGATCATCCCCGTGAGACCGAGAAACAGCATCGCCACGAGCGGCGTGGCGAGCGTCCACAGTGAGTCGCTCCACCCGAGCAACCCGAACAGCAGGAGAAGCAGGGGCGCCACGTAGGCCCCGGCGGCGATCGACTTCGTCCAGGTGTACAGGCTGACCCGATAATCCCACGGCGCCCGGTGCGGGACGTCGTAACTCAGAACGGCAGCAGCCGATGAATTGGCGTGGCCGGGATTGCCCGCGGGTACGCCGTGCGGAACGTCCCCCTGCTCGCTCCACATGAACAGCCCACCATCGGGGCGAGCCGCCGCGAGCGGATCCAGGGTCGCCTGGTGCGCGCCCACGTAATACAGCTTGGGGCGGGTTTCCTTCTCGGGCCGGCGGACCGCGACCGGCTGGCGGCCGACGATGTCCCCGACCGCCGAGTCGGGATCGTTCTTGTCCCCCACGAGGATCGCCTGGGTCGGGCAGACCACGACGCACGCCGGCTCGAGTCCGACGTCCAGGCGGTGCGCACAGAAGTTACACTTCTCGGCCGAGTGGTCCTCGGGGTTGATGAAGATCGCGTCGTACGGGCAGGCGGCGATGCACGCCTTGCATCCGATGCACAGGGACTTGTCGAAGTCGACGATCCCGTCCGCCCGCTGATGCATCGCGGCCGTGGGACAGGCCGTCGCGCACGGCGGGTTCTCGCACTGATTGCAGCGCGTGACCTGGAAAGCCCGTCGCGCTTTCGGGAAGCGACCGACATCGACGTACTTGACGTACGTGCGATTGACTCCGAGGGGGACCTGGTTCTCGGACTTGCAGGCGGTCGAACAGGCGTGGCACCCGATGCAGCGGGTGTGGTCGATGACCTTGGCCCACGCAGCCGTCTGCTCGTGCGGCGCCGTCGCGGTTTGTTGAGGCATGGGTCTCGAGATGTTGCGCCGCACCGAACCCGGCACGGCGGGGTGACGGTCGAGTTCCAGGTCATGGGGGCGGCCGGGAACCGTTCGTGCTTCGAACCGACCAGCATATATTATGGGCGTCGGGTCGCTACTGCCAAGACGGAGACGTGACGAGGGAGGCGAATGGGGAGACACGGAATGCTGACGCTCATCTGCACCCGCACCTGAGGGACGTGCCGCAAGGCGGTCGCCTTGCTCCAGGACGAAGGCGTCGAATTCGAGTATCGAGACTACAAGAAAAATCCGCTCACCGAACCCGAGATCCGGGGGCTGCTCGAGAGGCTTGGAGTCGCGCCGGGGGAGGTGCTGAGGAGGCGTGATCGAGCGTTTCGGGAACTGGGCCTAACGGGGGAGGAGGCGGAGGATCGGCTGATCGCGTTCATGGCCGAACACCCGACTCTGCTGGAGCGTCCCATAGGAATCGTCGGGGACCGGGCGGTCGTCGGCCGTCCGCCCGCTCGGTTGCTGACGCTCGCGGCCGAATGACACCGAATCCGGAGAGATCGATGCGAAGAGGTTACGCCCTGCCGAAACTCCTGTCG
>JABDQB010000005.1 GCA_013042495.1 Gemmatimonadota bacterium | reverse complement strand
GGTTTGGGGCGCGCTCCCATTGTGAGGATGATCGAGGAGGTGGTATGAGGAAGATCGGGTCACGGGTGGCGGATTGGCCGTTCATATTGTTGGGTCTGGCACCAGTGCTGGTGGTCGCCGGGCCACTTTCGGCCCAGTCTGGCGATCTGCCACCGGCGATCGTCACGACACTGACGGATACTCTTCCTGGCGCGGTCGGGGGCCTCACGGTGGATCGATCGGGGACCCTGTACGTGGCCGATTTCGGGGATCGAATCTGGAAGATCACCCGGGAGGGTGAGGTAAGCGTCCTGACGGACGGCATGTATGGCTCGTCGGGGAACGCAGTGGACTCCAGAGGCCGCATTCTCCAGTCGAATTTCCACGGTAACTTCGTCGCCAGAGTGGAGAGGGACGGCCGCTACGAGGTGTTCGCGGACGGTCTGCAGGGTCCGGTCGGGATCGCGGTTGGAAGAGCCGACACCGCCTACGTCACGAATTGCACCGGAAACTCCATTTCACGGATATCCCCGAGCGGTGAGGTGGAGTCGTTCGCCGCCGGTGAGATGTTCAATTGCCCCAACGGAATCACTCGTGATCCCGACGGCAACCTGTACGTCGTGAACTTCGCCGACAGCCGGATGCTCAAGATCGACGAGGCGGGTGAGGTTGAGGAGTTCGCGCTGATTCCGGGCAACGGCAACGGCCATGTGACCTACGCTGGCGAGATGCTATACGTGACAGGTTTCCGTGCGAACCGAGTCTACGCCGTCAGCCTCGCCGGGGATGTTGAGCTCCTGGCCGGTTCCGGAAGATTCGGGGCCGCAGACGGCGTGGGTGCAGAAGCCGCGTTTGCCACGCCGAACGGCATCGCGGCCAACCCGCAGGGCACCGTTCTGTACACCAACGACCACCTCGTGCCCTTCGTGGAACGAGCGAAGGTTGCGCCGCTGAGCGTGATACGGAAGCTCGAACTTCCTGGTCTTACGGCGCACGTGCTTTCCGCCCTCGATCACGCCGGCGTCGAGGCGGCGGGAGAGGCGTACGACACCTACCGACGTCGCCACCCTTCGTTCACGGGAGTCGAGATCAATGGTCTCGGCTATCGGCTGCTCGGGGAGGGGCGGAGCGAGGCAGCGGTCGCATTGTTCGAGTGGAACGCCCGCGACTATCCGTCGCAATGGTGGATCTGGGACAGCCTCGGCGATGGCTACCGGGCGGCGGGCGCCGAAAAAGAAGCGATCGTGGCATACGAACGATCCCTCGAGTTGAATCCGGGCAACGCGAACGCTGAGGAGGCGCTCTCGGATCTGCAGAACTGACCGGCAGCTTTGGCGCAGGAACCGGAAGCAGGAAACGAAGGTTGATATGGCGCAGGCCGCGCGCCTGTGTCATCTTTCGGCCGCTTTTCACCCTCTCGCCGTGGAGAAGACTCGATGTCCGAGGTCCTTTGGTTGTTGGCACTCGTCGTCGTGGCGGTCGTTTGGAGCCGCAGCGGCTGCGGGTGAGGAAAGCGCTGACCCGCCGGGGGCGGGCCCGCTGAATTGACGTACCGGGGAGTAGCTCAGTCCGGCAGAGCACTGGCTTTGGGAGCCAGGGGCCGCGGGTTCAAATCCCGCCTCCCCGACTGAAGGCCACGGGTAGTAGTTCGCGGCACAAGGCCGCTCAATGTCGCAGCGCCGAACGCTGCGACGGCGCACGCTTCGCGCGCTCAAGGTCGAGGCTCTGCCTCGACGCCAAATCTCGCCTCCCCGATTTCTTCTATGGATCGGTCCGCGGACGTCACACTCCGAGTGCCGCCGTCGCCCTCGGATAGTCCTCGGCTCGGATGTACAGGACGTATCCGTAAGCTCCCTTCCCGTCGGTGACAGCGGTGGACGCGTACACGTTCACCCGTGATTGGAAGAGCTGCTGGTGGACGTCCACAAGGGCTCCCAGTTCATCGTCGCCCTGAACGAGCAGGGCGGGGTGAGGACCGTCGATGGTCATTCCGGCGCCCGCCGCCGCGGTCTCCAGTCTCGCAGACTCCTCGGGGAACAAGGTCATCTGGGTGCGGATCGGTCCTACCGGAACCGCCGTGAAGGCCAGAAGGTCCACGCCCAGAGAGGCAAGGCGAGATAGGATCTTGTAGGCCTCGCCAGGCTGATCCTCTACCGTGGTGTAGTAGTACTCGACGCGGCGGATTCGGTAAGCCATCTCAGCCCTCCATGCTACGGTTCGGCGAGGTCGGAGCCCGTGGACTCTCGCTGTCTGGCGCCCGGGGAAGGCGCGTTGTCGTGTTCGGCGGCGGACAGGGCCGGCCTGCACGTCCGTAC
>JABDQB010000509.1 GCA_013042495.1 Gemmatimonadota bacterium | reverse complement strand
GTACGGCGTATCGATGCTCTCGTCCTGTGCGGCTGCCGATCCGGGTGCCAGGGCCACACCGATCGTGGCCGCCAATGGGAACGCGAGCGACCGTATGACCCTGCGCCCGAACCTCACTTCGTGCACGAATTTCATTGACACCCGTTCGAACCGTCGTCTATACTCGACACCTATGAACGTGGAGCCCCGCCGCGATGCGACGCCCGCTGACCGGACTCGCTGTCGGGACGGGACTCAAGGTGGCCAATGTAGAGGCCTAACCCTCCCATTTCCAGTTCGGATGTCGCCGCGAGGAATTGCTGTCACGTCGCTGCTGGTTTTCGGCCTGGTCGCCGGGTCTGCGGACCCCGCGATCGGCCAATCCGTGCGCGTGACCGTTCCGGAAGAGAATTTCCGCAAGGAACCCGGCGTGACGGGCAGCAACCGACTGGCGACCGTGTTCGAAGGTGCGGTGCTGAAGATCGAGTCCCGCCAGGGCCGCTGGGTTCAGGCGACGATCGAGGGCTGGATATGGAGTCCTTCGGTCGAGTCCACGGATCGCGACGGTTTCGACCTTGTGGTTTCCAACCCCGGAGGGGAAAACCTCCGTGAAGCGCCCGAGGGCAATGCTCGTCGCGTCGGCCGATTGATGCGGGGCATGTTGCTGGACCGTGTGGGAGGGCAGGGAAACTGGACGCGGGTACGCCGATCCGCATGGGTCTGGTCGGAGTCGACGGTCGAAGTGCCCGATGTTGAGGCGATGGCCGGAGCCTCCCCCGTCGACGCCGCACAGGCCGGCGGCGGCAATCCTGTCGAGGAAGAGACGATCCCGCCGCGTCCTTCGCCGCTGTCCGATAGGATCCTCGTCTCGGGAGAGCGCGCCTACCTCCACGTTTCGCCCTCTGGAGACACGCTGGCTTCTCTGCGGCCGCAGGCGGATCTCCAGGTGCTGGCGCGACAGGGAAGTTGGGCCCGCGTGAAGGTCGAAGGATGGGTCTGGGTACCCTCCACGCTTCCGGCGGATTCCGCCGTGGGAAGCGCAGGCCTGAGTCCCGCTGATGTGACGGCGAATCCTGACCAATACCGGGGACGGCAGGTTCGGTGGCGGCTTCAGTTTGTATCGGTAGAGCGGGCGGAGCCGGCTCGATCGGATTTCTACGAGGGCGAGCCGTTCATGCTGGCCCGCGCGCCGGACGGTGAGCAGGGATTCGTCTATGTGGCCGTACCTCCCGAGTTGCTTACGGAGGCTGAGGGGTTGCGCCCGCTTCAAATGATCGACGTGCTTGCAAGGGTCCGGACCGGTCGCTCGGCCCTCATGGGAGTTCCGGTTGTCGACCTGATCGCGCTGAACTGAGAGGGCGCGAATGAGCGATGCGAGGAAAGCGCGCGATACGCCGCTGCGGCATGCCGCCCGCGGGCCCGAGGGGGGTGACGAGTCCGCGCGCCACCATCGAGCTGCGCTGCCGGTGGACAGGTCCGTGCTGTGGACGCCGAGCCGTGACCCCGGTGACCCGGGTGGACCGGCTCGGTCGGGACCGTATGAGCTGTTCCTTGTCCGTTCGGCGCTGCGCCAACTGGACGCCCATTCGCAGGCCGACTCGAGGGAGTCACGCTTCGGGTTCCTCCTGGGCCACCTGTTCCGGTGTCCTGAATCGGGTGTGCACTACTCGGTGGTCGACCGGGTTCTCGCGACCGACGAACCCATGTCCGAAGATGCACCGGACCCTTACTTGCTTCGTGCATGGGCGGACTCTCAGGCGGCGTTCCGGGAGCACGGCGGAGTTTTGGTCGGCTGGTATCACACCCACTATCTGCTCGGTCTCATGCTCTCCGAAGGTGACCGGGAGATGAACGAGCGGTACTTCGGTCAGCCGTGGCAGTGCTGCCTTCTCGTTGTCCCCGACGCGGCTCGGCCGATGGCCGCCGTCTTCAGGCCTTCGGCCGATCAGGGTGACGCTGAAGACGAGCTCGCGCCTTTCCGTGAACTCCTGGCCGTCGAGGACGTCCCGTCTTCAGGCCCGATTCCCACGGCCGTGCGTTGGAAGAACTACGTGCCCGACCGGGACGTCGAGCCCGAGCCGTCCGGGGTCGAGGCCCCTACGGCGGAGACTCCAGCGATCGTTGCCGAAGAGAGGCCTCACGAGGCGTACGCGTCTTCGATGACGCTCGTCCTTCCCGACAACCGGGCCGAAAGGATGTATCCGAGGCTGCCGGTCCGGCGTCGGAGCATCATCTGGTTCTTCGCTATCGTTGCGGTGGCCATCGGCGGTTACGTCGGAGGGATGCAGATCTTCAGGTCGGGCGGGCCGTCTGCGCCGGTTGTGTCGATTCCCGTTGAACAACCACCTCAGGTCCCGGAAGAGGTACAGCGATTCCTCGATGCGTCGACCGATCTCGAGGAAGCGATGCTTCGCTACGAGGAGAGGCGGCAGGACTTCGACCTTGGGCGAATCGGATGCGAGATGCTCGCCGGTGGTTATGCCGCCGCCGATGATGCGTTCATCGCCATGGCAGGGTCGTACGCGAGGCTCGGCGCGGCGGCGGACGAGACGCTCGACGCGGAGTACGACCGATTGGTGGAAGAAATGAACGGACTCAACCAGCACTTCGACGCCTCCGGGTGTCCCCGTCCCGAATGAGGCTCGAATGAGGTCAGCGCATGCGTAGAATCGTCAAGGTCGTTGCCCTGCTTGCTTTACTGCTGCTGCCAGCGACCGCGCGGGCGCAGGACGCGGAGCCCCTCCAGAAAAGCGACATCATCCGCCTTCTCACGGGCACCACGTATTCGAAGGCGGAGGTGGCAGGCATCATCCGCCAGAGCTGTCTGTCGTTCTCGCCGACCGCGCGGGACCGGACCGACTTTCAGGCGCTGGGTGCCGACAACGCCGTGATGGCGGCGATAGATGGATGCGACCGCCCGGCGCCTGCTGCACCGGCCCTTCAATTCAGCATGAGTCGTCGAGTTTTCGACGTGACAGCGGGGGACACGGTTCGGATTCCGGTGACGGTGAATCGGGGGGCTACCGGGGTGGGTGGAATGCGCCTGCAGCTCGTGGGCAGCGGGGCGCTCGCCACGGGCTCGGACGCCAGGGCGGAGACAGGCT
>JABDQB010000507.1 GCA_013042495.1 Gemmatimonadota bacterium | reverse complement strand
GTACGGGATCGGGTTCGCGGCCGGCGCGATGGTTTTCATGGTGCTCCTGGAGGTCCTTCCGGAGGCATACGGAAAGGGATCGGCCCGCGAAATCGGGACGATCACGACTCTGTCGATGATCGCGATGGTGCTCTTTCAGAAGGTGGTCGCGGGCTAGGGGTGGCTGGCCCCGGTCAGCCAGGCGGGGCTCAGTCAGGCCCCGGAGGTGTAGGAGGTTCGAAACGGGAGCAGGCGCGGTGTCTGCTGCCGGGTCGCCCGAGCTTCGGAGGTTGGCGTGCGGAAACGGAATCCGGTGAGACCAGTCGCATTAGGAGTCCTCCTGGCGGCAGTCATGACGGGGTTGGCACTTCATGCCCCTGCCGACCTCGAGGCGCAGACGGCGCGCACGATGGTCAGAGGCGAACCCAGTCACGGTGGCTTCGGCGCCCTCGTGTTCAAAGGTTCCGCCGTGAACGACCAGTTCGCGGGCTTCTTCGGTGCCAGGGGCGCCTGGCTGATGGACCACGTATTCGCGCTGGGTGTCGGAGGCTATGTCATGGGCGGGGGCGTGGACGTCCAGCGGCCCGCTGGTCGCCGGTCTCTCGACATGTGGTACGGGGGGGCGGAGTTCGAGTTCATCAGCGGGTGGAGCCAGGTCTATCATATCACTTTTCTCACGTTGGTCGGTGGCGGCTCGCTGAGGCTCGATGGCGAGTCGGATGGTATCTGGGCCGTCGAACCCGAGTTGAACCTCGAGATCAACGTGACCTCGTATTTCCGCCTGAACTTCGGTGGCGGCTACCGGTTCATCTTCGACGTGGACTATCCCGAACTCGACAACGGAGATCTGAGTCAGTTCTTCGGACAGGTGTCGCTGAAGTTCGGAGCGTTCTAGCGGGCAGGGCGCCGGCCGCCGGCGGGCTTGCCCGGCCGCCGGTTTGCCGGCTAGTCTCCGATCTCGACCGAGATCACCCTCACAGCTCGCGGGCCATGTCTTCCATGCACGCCGTCGCAGTCGTTCCGGCCAGCTACGATTCGCAGCGGTTTCCGGGTAAGGTGCTCGCCGATATCGGCGGGGAACCGCTCATCCGGTGGGTATACGAGCGTGCGGCAAGGGCCCGGAGAGTCGATCGGGCATACGTCGCGACGGACTCGGACCGGGTAGTAGCCGCCTGCCGGGCCTTCACGGACAACGTCTGGCTTTCCAGGGCCAGTCACGCCAGCGGCACCGATCGGGTCGCCGAGATCGCCCGTGAGGTGCAGGCCGAGATCTTCGTCAACGTCCAGACGGACGAGCCGATGATGGACCCGGACCTCGTGGACGCGCTCATCGATCTCATGGACACGGAGGGGGTCGATTTCGCGAGCGCCGTCGCGCCGATCAAAGAGATGGGCGACTTCCTCGACCCGAACGTGGTGAAGGTGGTGTGCGACGCCCGCGGCGATGCGCTCTATTTTTCCCGCGCTCCGATCCCCTGGCCTCGCGGCACGCCGCTGGCTCCGGACGCGCCGTGGCCCGGGGGCCTGCGGGCCTACAAGCACATCGGAATCTACGCTTACCGGCGCGATGCCCTGCTCGATCTCGCCGAACTTCCCAGGTGCGAAGCCGAAGTCGCCGAGAGCCTCGAGCAACTGCGGGTGCTGGACCGGGGCTGGAAGATGAGGATCCTCGAATGGGACTACGAGGGAATCGGTGTGGACACCGAGTCCGACCTGGAGCGTCTAAGAAGTTACGTGAAACAACATTTAGCAAAATAATAGGAGATAGTTAGTTGCCAGGATTCGAAATATTCGGTGACGAGGAACGGGCGGAAGTCGCCGACGTGCTCGAGACCGGCGTTCTGTTCCGCTATGGGTTCGACGACGTGCGGGGCGGGCACTGGAAGACGCGCACCTTCGAGGCCGAACTATGTCGGGCACTGGGGGCCGAGCACTGCCACGTTTGCTCCAGTGGAACGGCCGCCCTCGATATCGCGATGGCGGCCTGCGGCATCGGAGCCGGAGACGAGGTAATCGTCCCGGCCTTCACGTTCATCGCCACGATCGAGGGAGTCCTGCAAGCGGGGGCCGTGCCGGTCTTCGCGGACATCGACGAGACACTGTGCCTGGATCCGGCGTCCGTGAAGGACCGCATCACCGATCGGACCCGGGCCGTGGTACCGGTTCACATGTGCGGTTCCATGGCTCGCATCGACGAAATCTCGGCGGTCTGCGCCGCATCGGATGTCGTTCTGATAGAGGATACGGCGCAAGCTCTCGGCGCCACTTTTCGCGGGCAGGCCCTGGGGACGTTCGGCGCCATGGGGTGCTATTCGTTCGACCCGGTGAAGACGATCACCTGCGGCGAGGGAGGAGCCGTCGTCACCGATGACGAGGCACTCTATCACCGTGCCGAACAGTACGCGGACCACGGACACGATCATGTCGGGCACGACCGGGGAGCCGAAGGGCACCCGATCCTGGGGACGAATCACCGGATCAGCGAACTGGGGGCGGCGGTGGGTTTGGCGCAATTGCGCAAGCTGGACTGGATCATCCAGACGCAGCGCCGCAACAAGGCCCGGCTGCGCGAGGCCTTTGCCACGTGCTCCGAGGTGACGTTCCGGACGATCCCCGATCCGGCGGGAGATTCGGCCACGTTTCTGTCGGTACTGGCGCCGGACGAGGAAACGGCACGTCGGTGGACGAGCGTCCTGGCCGGCGCCGGCGTTCCGGGTTGCTTCTACTGGTACGACAATAACTGGCACTACCCTCGCAAGTGGGATCACCTGAGGGAAATGCGAACCCCGGGGAAGTCTCCCCTGACGCTCCTCGACCCGCCGCCGGACCTGTCGGAGATGGACATCGAGCGGTCCGACCAGGTCATGTCCCGCACGATCTCGATGCTGGTGAAGCTGTCCTGGACCGACGGAGAGCTGGACGACATCCAGGAACGGATCAGGACGGCGCTGGAGGGCTGACAATGTTCAGGAATTTCCCGATGATCTCGCGCGTGGTGTATGGACGGGGGTGCTTCGGCCAGTTGGACGACATACTCGGCGCGCGCAGACAGCCGGGCCGCGATTCCATCGTCTTCGTGGTCGACGATGTCTTCGAGGGCGCGGACCTGGCGGATCGGGTGCCCGTCCGCGAGTCGGACGTCCTGCTGTGGGCGGATGTCGACGTGGAACCCAAGACATCTTACGTCGACGAAATGACGGACCTCGCCAGGGCTGCGGCGGGAGACGAGCCGGCCGGTATCGTGGGGATCGGCGGTGGGAGCGTGATGGACCTGGCCAAGGCCGTCTCCCTGATGCTGACGAATCCGGGTTCCTCGGCCGAGTACCAGGGTTGGGATCTGATCCGGAACCCCGCGATCTATCACGTCGGGGTCCCGACGCTTTCGGGCACGGGGGCCGAGGTCTCGCGCACCGCGGTGCTCACGGGGCCGGAGAAGAAGCTGGGCCTCAACTCCGACCATACCGTGTTCGACCAGGTGGTACTCGACCCGGATCTGATCGCCGACGCTCCCGACCGGCAGCGGTTCTATACGGGCATGGACTGCTACATCCACTGCGTCGAGTCTCTCGAGGGCACCTACCTCAACGCCTTCAGCGAAGCGTACGGCTCGAAGGCGCTGGAACTGTGCCGCGAGGTGTTTCTCGGGCCGCGCACCCCGGAGTCGGACGAGAAGCTCATGATGGCGTCCTTCTTCGGAGGCATGAGCATCGCCTACTCCCAGGTGGGGGTGGCCCACGCCACGTCCTACGGCCTTTCCTACGTCCTCGGCCTCAAGCACGGAGAGGGGAACTGCATAGCCTTCAATCACCTCGAGGAGTTCTATCCCGAGGGGGTAGCGGAATTCCATCGCATGGCCGAATTCGCCGGAGTCGAATTGCCTGCGGGCGTGACCCGGGATCTGGCGGACTCCGAAATGGAGCGGATGATCGACGTGTCCCTCGGCATGGGGCCCCTGTGGGAGAACGCGCTCGGCCCTGACTGGCCCGACCTGATGCCGCGGGACCGGCTGCGAGCCCTGTACGCGAGGATGTAGGGCCGGTGCTCGAGCCCGAGCGCATATCCGCCATCTCCCTTCGCGATCGCATCTACCGGATCGTACGCGGCATTCCATGCGGTAAAGTGGCGACGTATGGCCAGGTGGCTGCGCTCGCTGGCGCCCGGGGGCACGCCCGGCAGGTGGGCTACGCGCTGCACGATCTCTCGGAGGGTACCGACGTTCCCTGGCAACGGGTGGTCAACGCCCGTGGCGAGATCAGCCTGCGCAGGTCGGCAGGCGCTGCCGAGAACCAACGGTGTCTTCTGGAGGCCGAGGGGGTCTCGTTCGACGAGGCAGGAAGGATCGATCTGTCCCGGTTCCGCTGGCAGGCGCGTCCGGCGGCCTGGGAATAGGGCGACCGCTGCGGGGGTCTAATGCCCGAACGGAAGACAATCTCGAGGCGATTCGATAGACGGATCGTCGGCCATCCCGGAGCCCGAACCGACGGCAAGGTGAGACAACGTGATGCGGCCCGAGAACATGGTCCGGTCCTGTTATCCGGGGGCCCGGTGCGGTGCCCGTGGCAACTGAGCGGCGGCGTGCCGAAGCGGCTGCCGTAGTGGAGCGACCTGCGTCGTCGTCCGATCAGACCTTGATCGAGAGAGCCATAGCCGGTGACGACGGCGCCTTCCGGGAGCTGGTGGAACGCCACGAGTCGCGGGTCGCGGCGACGGTTATCGGAATGCTCGGCCCCGGGGACGAGGCGGAGGACGTCGGTCAGGAGACTTTCATTCGGCTGTATCGGTCTCTCGGCCGATTCCGCGGTGACTCGAGCCTGGGAACGTACCTGACGCGAATCGCGATCAATTTGTCTCTGACGGCCCTGAAGAAACGTAAGCGACGCCTGTCGCGGTTCGTCAGCCAGGACGAGACAGAGCGGGACCGGCCCGAGGCGTCGTGGGACCCACGCGATGAAATCGAGAGGTCCGAGGACATTCGGAGGGTGCGGAAGGCGGTCGAGGGGCTGGCGCCGGATCACAGGGCGGTCGTCGTTCTGCGGATGATAGACGGATATTCGACGAGAGAGACGGCCGAGATCCTGGACATTCCCGCCGGTACCGTGATGTCGCGCCTCGCGCGAGCGATGCAGCGGCTGGAGAAAGAAATGAAGGAGTCAGGCGATGGATGACCGTGAGCTTCTGATCCGCTACAGGGACCGGGACCTGCCGGAAGAGGAGATGGCCCGGGTCGAGGAGAGGCTGCGAGACGATCCCGAGTTGCGCTTCCGGCGGGAGAGCCTGGAAGGCGTCGCGTCGCTCCTCGAGCGAGGAGCCGCGCGTTCGTTCGATCCGTTCTTCGCCGCGCGAGTCGTGGCGAGGCTCCGACGGTCCGAATCGTCGCTGCCGGTCGAAGGGATGTACGAATCCCTCCGGTGGATCTTCGCCCGCGTGGCTGTGGCCTGTGTCGTCGTAATGCTGTGTATCGGCACGTATTCGGC
>JABDQB010000506.1 GCA_013042495.1 Gemmatimonadota bacterium | reverse complement strand
CTGCAGTTCGATCGGGAGCCCGCCCAGAAGATCCATGATCTCCCGGACCTTGTGAGGGTTTCGTGTCGCGAGAAGAAACCGCCGTGCTGCCATCTCAGTCGTCCGTCTACTCGCCGATCCGGTGGCTAACCGCGGTCACCGTCGGACCCGACTCCGGCGCCACAACCGCCGTACCCCGGCCGTCCAGAGTGAGGAACATCAGAAGTACCGGCAGATAGAGCAGCGACACCCGGAACAGCCCGCGCGCGGTCGGCGAGTCGGCCCTGGCCGCGAAGCGAAGGGCGCTGATCACATATGCACCGCTCAAGAGCAGCGCCGCGAAGGCGTAGAAGCTGCCCGTGAGCCCGAGCAATGCCGGGAGCAGACTGGTAGGGACGAGGGCCAGCGCATACAAGACCGACTGGTGTCTCGTCTGGCGACCGCCGGGATCGCTCACTCCCAGCATCTTCAGACCGCCGCGACGGTAGTCGTCCCTGTACATCCAGGCGAGCGCCAGGAAATGGGGCAGTTGCCAGAAGAAGAGAATGCCGAAGAGAGCCCAACCGCCCGGATCAAGCGACCCCGCGGCCGCTGTCCAGCCACCGAGAATAGGAAGAGCCCCGGGGACGGCGCCCACGAGAGTGGACAGCGACGAGACCTTCTTGAGCGGGGTATAGACGAGCACATAGCTGAGCAGCGCGATCACGGCCAGAACGGCGGTCAGCGGGTTCACGAAAAGGGCGAGGACTCCCACCCCGAGCCCGGAGACGCACAGAGAGAACACAGTCGCCACTCCAGGGGTGACCTTGCCCGTCGGCAGGGCTCTTCCCCGGGTCCGAAGCATCCTCGAATCGATGTCTCGCTCGAGTACCTGGTTCAGCGCGCTGGTGCCGCCCGCCACCAGCCCGATGCCGATCGAAGCGATAGCCAGAGCCCAGGCGTCCCACTCACCGCTGGAGCCCAGCAGAAAGCCGGCGCCTGATGAGATCAGCACCATGAGCGTGATGCGCGGCTTCGTCAGGGAAAAGAGGTCCCCCGGTCGGTTCACCCCGGTCACCCGGCGCCCCCGGCCAGGATTCGGCGCACGAGTCCGGAACTCGACAGTCCGTCCTCCAGCTGGACGAAGACGACCTCTCCTCCAGCGGCCCGCACGGCTCCGGCGCCCGCAATCTCGTCCGCGGAATAGTCCGCGCCCTTGACCAGGACGTCCGGTAAGAGCGCGGCGATCAGATCCTCGGGAGTGTCCTCGCCAAACACGGTCACGGCATCAACGAAGCGGCTCGAAGCCAGAATTTCAGCGCGATCCGACTCCGACTGATACGGTCTCCGGGGTCCCTTCAGCCGGCGAGTGGACTCATCCGAGTTCACTCCGACGATCAGCGCGTCTCCCAGGGACCGGGCCGCTTCGAGAGACGCGACGTGTCCCTTGTGAAGAAGATCGAATACTCCGTTCGTGAATACGAGACGGTAGTTCCTCGGTCGTCCGTATCGGCGAACCAGCTCGTCGCGATCCAGAACGGGCGCGGAGGCGGGAGGCTCGCTCGACGGCGAACCGCCGTGCACCGGATCAGAAATGGGTCTCCTCCAGCTCCTCGATGGAGGGCGCGGCCGGTTGCGGCTGTGCGGCGAATAGCACCTTTAAGACCGGCGGTACGATGAATGTCGACAGGATCACCATGATGAGGATAGCACTGTAGACCTCACCGGAGAGGATCCCCGTTGTCAGGCCTATCGATGCGAAAATCAGGCCGACCTCCCCTCTTGGAACCATCCCCACGCCCACGACGAGCTTGCTGATTCCCGCCCTTCTTACGGCAAGACCTGAGACCAGCTTTCCGACGATGGCGACGGCGGTGAGGATCAGACCGACGACGAGCACGGCCAGATCGAAGTCCGTGGATCCGGGGATGAACAGGTGCACGTTCACTGGAGCCCCGACGACTACAAAGAAGATCGGTGTGAAGACGTCGGCGACCGGCTCGATCTTCTCCACGACGGAGTCGAACTGGTTCGTCGACGAGAGCACCAGGCCGGCGGCGAAAGCCCCGATGATCATCGCCGACCCCGCCCAGTCCGCGAGAGCCGCGATACCGAGAGCGAAGCAGAAGGCTGTGACCAGCAGGACCCCGCGCACACGCATCCGGTCTACGGCATCGAACAATACAGGCGCGAAGCGATTGCCGATCAGCACGGCGAGCACCAGGAATCCCACCGCGAACACAAAGATCTTGCTGATCGCGAACAAGCCAACCGCTGCCCCGGACGCCAGACCCGCCACCACCGCCAGGATCACGATCCCGAGAACATCATCGATCACCGCGGCCCCGATGATGATCCTGGCCTCGGGAGTATGCATTCTTTCGAGATCGGAGAGTACTCGAGCCGTGATCCCGACCGACGTGGCTGTCAACGTGGCACCCACGAAGATGCAAACGAGGGTGAAGCTGATTCCCTCGGGCGTCACCCCGATAGTCGGATGGGCCAGGTACCAGTATAGGAATCCGAGGCCGAACGGAAGCACGACACCGATGAGTGCGACGGCGGATGCCGTCCGCCCGACGCTGAACATCTCCTTGAGGTCTGTCTCGAGTCCGATCTCGAACAGCAGAATCGAGACTCCGATCTCGGCGAAGACGTGGATGATCTCGTACATCTCGGTTCCCGGGTCAGGAATGACCCCGAGGACGCTCCCACCGAGGATAACGCCCGCAACCAACTCGCCGAGGACCGCCGGCTGTCCCCTCCTCTCGACCAGTTCGCCGAGAAACTTGCCGGAAAGGAGGATGACGATGAGGATGAAGAACACGTCCCGGATCCGAACGCCGTGCCCTTCTTCCTCATCCTGTGGCTCCGCTGACGCGTGCCCGTCGTTCGCCGCGGCATCCTGAACACCGGATTCCTGTGGCGAATAGACCGCCGCCCAGTGTCCGATCGCTCCATAGGAAACGTCGGCGGCGACCGCCGGTGTCGGCCCGGTTGGATTCCCGTCTTCCCCGGAATCCGTACCGGCGATTCCGCCCGGTCCTCCGAGTATGAACCAGAAACCCGCTGCGAGCAGTGCGAGGCGCCGGAAGCGACGCCAACCGGTGGCCGGCTTTCGCCCTACCATTGGGACTGCGCTCCGTCCACGATCTTCTGCACAAGGTTGTCCAAGGCGACGTCCTGTCCCGTTGATTCACCCGCCGGATCCGCCGGACTGTACTCCCCGTCTCCGCTCACTCCGGTACCACTCCAGATGACCTCGTTCTTGCTTCTATCAATGATCTGAACCTGCGCGACGATCGAAACTCTGCGCTGGAACACCGCCGCGCCCACGTCCTCCACGCCCTGGAAGTTCAGGGCGCTGTCCGTGTACCGGGACAGCTCGGCGACGATCGTGGCATCCGCCTCGGCCTCGGCCGCCAGCTGCACCCCAAGGTTGCGTCGCACCGCTTCCAGCAATCTGTCGGTGAATGACTCCGTCAGCGCGAACTGCGACGTCCTGTTTTCAATCGGTGGGATGTACACGGTTTCGATGTGAGACGGAAGACCACCCCCGCCTGCAAACGTGTAGTTGCAGCCAAGCGCGTTTCCAGCCAGGGCCAGGGCGATGAGCCCGGGCACCATCGGAAGACCGCTACGGGACGGGCGGCAGATCGTACGCATACGCCGGGTGGCTCTCCTTGTGGTTCGTGATTGCCTCTACCCGCCAACGGACTCGGCTGGACTCCTCGAGGTTCCGGTATTCTGCCTCGCTGGGCCACGTCGCGGAATCCGCCCACTCCAGGTTAACCCGTTGTACCGTCCGCCCGTAGGCCTTCTGCTCCACACGTCGTAGACGGCCGCTCCTGACATAGAAGTAGGTTCTTCGCTCCGACTCCCCGCCATAGACGAGCACCGAATCAGCCCCGGCCACGTAGCCCTCGGCCCTGTTCCCTCCCGGACGAAATAAGCCGGCCATCGCATACACGAATTCGAGACCGGGGATCTCGATGTCCTCGATCTCGCCGAGGCTGCGCAATTGCCCGTCGGCCACCGCAATCGCCATCGCTACGTCCCCCGACGTGAAGAGATCGACACGCAGGCTGTCCGGTGGATTGTAGCGCCCTACACCGTCACCGCCGATGTCGCCACGCCGGTCCGCGTACCGCCACTCAAAGTGGAGGGTTACGGGCACTGCCGCTCCGGTATCGTCTCCAAGGCGGGCCGCCAGGTCGGCCGGATTTGCGATCGGAGGTCCGCTCTCGACCACGCTCAAACATCCGGTGGTGGCCAGCAGGACCAGGCCGGCGAGCCAGCTTCGCCTCATTCCAGGACCGCAGAAAGGCGCAGAGTCTCGGATGGCGCAGAAGCTACGGAAGCTCTCGGCACCGAGCAAGAAATACTTGCTCGACCAGCGCGAATCGGACCTCATGACTCGGGCCACGCATGAGCGTTCGCCTTGAGCGACTCGAGCACGTCGATGAGGTGGGGCGGGATACGTCTCGGCTTTCCTTTGTCGTCTGTGCAAACTAGCCGAGTGCTCCCGGCGGCGAGCTCATCCCCGGTCTCGGCTCGCACGGCCAGGTACGTAAAGGTGACCGTGCGGCTCCGAACCCCACTCACGCGGGTATAGACGTCCACGAGCTCGTCGTACCGCACCGGGCCGCGATACTCGATCTCCACGTGCGAGACCGGGAGCTTCACGCCCTCCTGCTCGATCTTCGAGTAGGCGACCCCCGCCGCGCGGAGCAAGTCGGTTCGGCCGAGTTCGAACCACGCGAGGTAGTGCATGTGGTGCGCCCGCCCCATTTGATCGGTCTCCGCGTATCGAACGCGCAGGCGCGTCGGCTCGAACGCGCCGGAAGCCAGGCTCATGTCATCCCTCACGGTAGATCGCCAGGGTCCGGATCGGACCGTTTCACCTTCGCCAGCGGCACTCTATACTTGGCGCCATGGAAACGTCCAGTATCGTCATCTCCGACGCGCACCTCGGAGCGGCCCCGGCGCAGAGCGAGGCCGCAGTCATGGAGTTCCTCGCCGGTGTCCCCGACATCGGGCGCGACCTGCTGATCAACGGCGATCTGTTCGATTTCTGGTTCGAGTATGATACGGTGATCCTCAGCCGGCACTTCCCGGTGTTGCGCGTGCTGGCAGACCTCGTCGATGCCGGCGTCCGGATCCGAATGCTCGGAGGAAACCACGATTCGTGGGGCGGGCGTTTCCTGACCGAGGAGATAGGTATCGAGGTCCTCGAGGGGCCGGTCCGCACCGAGGTGGGGGGACTCAGGGCCTACGTGGCCCATGGAGACGGACTGGGAGGCGGAGACTGGGGTTACCGGGCCCTGAAGAAGGTGATCCGCGGTAAGCCGGCGCGCGTTCTGTTTCGGCAGCTTCATCCCGATTGGTCGGCCCGCCTGATCGGCCTGGTGAGTCGGACCGAAAGCCGGCACGGTAAGCCGGACGATCCGGGGAGCGACCGGCGCTCGGCGAGGCTCCGGGCACTTGCCGTGGAACTCCTCACCTCTGATCCGGATCTCGATCTCGTGGTGTTCGGCCACTGCCACCGGCCCGAGTTGCTGGAGGTCGAGCCTGGACGCTTCTATCTGAACGCCGGGGATTGGCTGCACCACTGTACCTGGGCGGAGGTCTCCCGCGATGGGATCGAACTCAACCGGTGGAGTCCACGCTGACCACCTCGAGGTGATCCACCTCTTCTCCCAGAAGGCGCCGGGCCAACAGATCGAACCTCGCCGCCTCGTCCGTGACATAGTAACGCGCCGGCGTCGAGAGTCCCGAGGTGTTCGAGAGGCTCTCGCTGAGCAGGAGCCGTTCGAGGGACGCCGCCGTGGATTCGGCCGAGTCAATGAGCGCTACGTCATCTCCAACGACCCGGGCAAGCAGCGGCTTCAGAAGCGGGTAGTGCGTGCAGGCGAGTACCAGGGTGTCGATTCCCTGCTCCAGGAGCGGCGCCAGATAGCGCTCCGCCGTCAATCTCGTCACCTCGTCCTCGGTCCAGCCCTCCTCGACGAGCGGAACGAAAAGCGGACACGCCTGTTCGAGAACCACGGCGTCCGGGCGGTGCGAATGGATTACGGCATTGTAAGCACGGCTCGAGATCGTGCCACGCGTCCCGATGACGCCGATGCGGCCCTCCCGCGAGGCCGTGGCCGCCGCGCGCCCTCCCGGCTCAACCACGCCGAGCACAGGAACTCCAGCGCGCGCCTCCACTTCAGGAAGCGCTCGCGCCGTGGCTGTATTGCACGCGACCACGATGGCCTTGACTCCGCTATCGAGCAGAAAGTCCGTGGCCTCGATCGCATAGCGGCGTATCGTCTCGGCCGCCTTGGGGCCGTAGGGTACCCGCGCCGTGTCTCCGAGGTAGACCGTTCCCTCGGCCGGCAAACGCTCGCGAATCGCGCGCAGGACCGTGAGTCCGCCCAATCCAGAATCGAACACTCCTATGGGGGCTGACGTCTGGGGAGCTGCGGACTGAGTCATGCCTTAAGGCCCCCCCACCGGAATGGAAACGGCTATACCGGGCGATCCGTCGGGAGGCGGAACCACCGCGCCCTCGAAGTCCCAGAGGTGTGTGGAAACCCACGCATCGACTCCGGCGAAGAGTGCCCAGAATACGGCCATCACGATCCAATCCTCCTTCTGGTCGCGGCGCGCGGCGGCGAGATCCTCGTCACCCGCACGGTTCGCGGCGTCCAATTTCGCCTGGGTCTTGAAGAGCATCCACAGGGAAGCCGCTTCCATCGTGAAATAGAAGGCTCCTCGGACCGGTTGGTCCACCGCAGCCTGACCCCAGCCGGGTAGTATCAGACTCCGAAAGAAGGCCCCCATCGGAGTCACCGGCGGCCCCAACGAATCACTCGCGGCGACGGGTGCGTCGGCAGCCGCGGGCGAAATCGAGTCGGGCGGTTGCGAAATGGTATCCGCGGGCGGCGGGGAATCGGCGGCCGCTGTGGAATCGGGTGAAGCCGGCTCCTGTGCTACCAGTGACCCGCACAACGAAGACACAGCCAACCCGGCGAAAGCCAGCGTCAGAAAGTGGCGGGAGCGTGTGGGAGTCGAACCCACCCGGGACGCTACTCGCGCCCCGCAACGGTTTTGAAGACCGCAGGCGACACCGGCCGCCATCCGCCCCCCCAGTCCGTTCGGCCCCGGCCCCGGCTCGATGACCTCAGGGCCTGCGGGCTATCACGTCAATCTCGACGCGAGCCCCCTTAGGAAGAGCCGCAGCCGCGACGGTAGATCGCGCCGGATACGGCTGCGTGAAATATTTCTCGTATATAGCGTTAACTAGAGGGAACTCATCCATATTCGCAAGAAAAACGGTCGTCTTGACCACATCGCCAAAACCTAGACCCGCCTCCTCGAGAATGGCTGCGAGGTTGCGGAAGACCTGAACGGCCTGAGATTCGACATCGTCGCCGGCGAAATCCGGCGTACCGGGGATCAATCCTATCTGCCCGGCCGAAAACAGGAATCCCGCCGCTTCGACGGCCTGGGAATACGGGCCGATCGCCGCGGGGGCCTTCTCCGTGTGCAACGCGCGCATCTTGCGTCTCCGTTCGAAGCTCAGAACAATCCTTCGATCCGCCCGTCGGGGTGGATCCGCATTCCCTCGGCTGCCGGTCGAGCCGCCAGGCCGGGCATCGTCATAACATCGCCGGTCAGAGCGACCACGAATCCGGCTCCGGCCGAGATCCGGAACTCGCGCACCGTGATGTCGA
Source organism: Gemmatimonadota bacterium (assembly GCA_013042495.1). Classification (GTDB taxonomy): domain Bacteria; phylum Gemmatimonadota; class Gemmatimonadetes; order Palauibacterales; family Palauibacteraceae; genus Benthicola. The sequence continues at coordinate 7,220 of JABDQB010000506.1, read as the reverse complement.
AGCCTCGAGGCCTTCCGAGCAGCGTCGGGTCATCGCTCAACGAGTACTGGGTCTTGGCGACGCAGACCGGAAGATCACCGAGACCGTTGTCTACGATCTGTTGCGCTTGCTTGGCGGCCGCTGCGGTCATGTTCAGCCCGTCCGCGCCGTAGACCCGGGACGCTACCGTCTCGAGCTTCTCTCGAAGGCTGAGCTCGGTCGGATACAGGGGCTGGAAGTCGGCCTCACCCTCATCGAGAATCGACAGCACCTCTTCAGCCAGCTCAACTCCGCCTTCCCCACCTTTCGCCCAGATGTCGCAGTCCGCATACCGGACCCCGGCAGCCTCGCACATGGAAGCCACGGTCGCGACCTCCTCATCCGTGTCGTCGGCAAACCGGTTGATGGCTACCACTACAGGGACGCCGAACTGGCGAACGTTCTCGACGTGCGCCATCAGGTTTTGGAATCCGGCGTCCAGGTCGCCGGTGACCGAGACGTGATGCTGCATGGCCCTGAGCGTCGCTACGACGACCGCAGCCTGAGGCTCCAGTCCGCCCATGCGGCACTTGATGTCGAAGAACTTTTCCGCCCCCAGATCAGAACCGAATCCAGCCTCCGTCACGACAATATCTCCCAGGCGGGTGCCGGCCCTGGTGGCGATCAGGGAGTTGCAGCCGTGCGCAATGTTGGCGAAAGGTCCACCATGAATGAGGGCTGGGCCCCCTTCGATCGTCTGCACGAGGTTGGGCGCGAGAGCATCCTTCATCAGGAGGGACATGGCCCCTCCGATGTTCAGCTCGCCTGCCCGCGCGAACGACCCGTCGGGCCGCGTCCCGAGGACGATCCTGTCCACGCGCTCCTCGAAATCGGCCAGATCCTTCGAAAGACAGAAGATCGCCATGATCTCGGATGCAGCCGTGATCGTGAATCCGTCTTCGCGCGGCAGGCCCGACATCGGCCCCCCCAGTCCAATCACGACATTCCGCAGCGACCGATCGTTCATGTCGACGGCCCGGCGCCAGTTGATCTTCCGCGTATCGACGCCGATGGAGTTTCCGCGCTGCAGGTTGTTGTCGAACACGGCCGACAACAGCGAATGCGCCGACGTGATGGCGTGGAAATCACCGGTGAAGTGGAGGTTGATCTCCTCCATGGGCAGCACCTGCGAATAGCCACCACCGGCCGCGCCGCCCTTAATGCCGAACACGGGCCCGAGGGAAGGTTCGCGAAGGCACAGCATGGTGCTCTTGTCTAGGCGCCGCAGGGCCTGCGCGAGACCGACGGCTACGGTCGACTTCCCCTCCCCGGCGGGCGTCGGGGTCATCCCGGTGACCAGCACGACCTTGCCCTTCTCGGGACGGTCCTTCAGGGCCTCGGGCGTGATCTTGGCGATGGTATGGCCGTAGGGACGGAGGTCTGCGGCGCTGAGTCCGATTTCGCCCGCGACGTCCAGGATAGGCCTCAGGGTCGCTTGTTGCGCGATATCGATATCGGTAGGCATGGTTCTGCTCCCTGTTCTATGACCTGCTTCGATCGTTGCTTTCTGCGCTGCGTCGGTGCAGCGCTTGGACCAACTCGTCCGCCGTCACCGGAACGGCGCCGAGCCGCGTGACTTCGATGCCAGCGGCGAGATTCGCCAGATACGCGGCATGGCCGACGGTAGCTCCAGCCAGCAGACACACTGCCAACACCGCCGTAACGGTATCGCCCGCCCCCGTCACATCAAAGACCTCGCGGGCCTCCGGAGGCAACAACCGTGTATCGGCAGAGGGCTCGACGAGAAGCATCCCCTCCTCGCCCAGCGTAAGGAGCAGGCAGTCGCACTTCAACCGGTCGAGGAGCGGGTGGAGCGTGACCTCGTCTCGGGGTTCTTTCTCGAGTCCGAGCGCGGCCGCCAGCTCCCGAGCGTTGGGCTTGAAAACCGTGGTCCCCGGGAAATCGAAGAAATGTCGGAGCTTCGGATCGACGACCGACGGAATTCCCTTGGCCCTGGCCCGGCGAAGCAGCTCGCGAGCGAGATCGCCCGTGATCACACCCTTGTCGTAGTCCTCGATAACCAGCGCGTCGGCCCAGTCGACCGCATCGAGGGCCCGCTGCGCCAGGCGCTGGTGATCCTGGGCGGTCATAGGCTCCGGGTCCTCGTGGTCGACCCTCAGCATCTGCTGATGACGAGCCAGGATCCGTGTCTTCCGCGTGGTCGGCCTTCCGGACATCGGAATCAGATCGTCCGGCGACACTTCTCCGGCGGCCAGCCGCTCCGACAGAACCGTGGCCGAGTCGTCAGTTCCCACCGCTGCAACCAGCCGGCACTCGACTCCGAGAGCCGCCACTCCCGTGGCTACGTTCGCCGCCCCACCAGGCGCCGCGACCTCGCTATCGACGCGGACCACCGGCACGGGTGCTTCCGGCGAGACCCTCTCCACCGAGCCGGAGAGGTACACGTCGAGCATGGCGTCACCGACGACAAGAACTCTCCCGTCGCGGGCCGCCGAGAAGAAGCGCTGAGCTTCCTCTTTCGCTACGAATGGAGAGTCTGCGGGCACGATGTCGTCTTGCGTCCGATCTGGATCTCGGGTAACCTGCCGCGAAGGGCTGCCCGCCGCAGGAAAGCGGCGCAGAATATCGGTCCTGCGGTCTGTTTCGACACGCCTTTGAGTCGAGCAGTACGCGTCGCGCGAAACTAGTCGCAGGGCGCAGGGGAGTCAAAGCCCGGGAGAGTCGTCAGCCCGCCATGAGCTTGAGCGAAACGGCCCGCACTCCGCTGCGTTACCTCAACGATACCCTCAAGGGTTGGGCGCTCCACACCCAGGAGTACTTCCGCCTTCTCGGCCGATCGATTCACGGAAGCCTCTCGAGGCCCTTCTACGGTCGGGACCTGGTGGTCCAGATGGACGCCATAGGGGTGGGATCCATTGGCATTGTTATCCTCACCGGTCTGTTCACGGGAATGGTGCTCGCTCTGCAGTCAGCGGTCGAGATGAAGCAGTTTGGAGCGACCATATACATCGGCCGACTGGTGGGCGCCAGCACGGTCCGGGAGTTGGGCCCGGTGCTCACCGCGCTCATGGTCACTGGCCGCGCGGGGTCGGGCATGGCAGCGGAGCTGGGCGCCATGAAGGTCACCGAGCAGGTCGATGCGCTCTACACGATGAGCGTCGACCCGGTGCGGAAGCTGGTGGTCCCGCGTTTCGTGGCCGCCATCTTGTGCCTTCCGTTGCTGACGATCATTACCGACGTCGTCGCGATCCTCGGCGGCATGCTGATCGCCGTGGTCAAGTTGGACCTGACCATCGACCTGTACATGCGCTCGGTATACCTGACGTTGGCCGAGACGGGCTTCATCTTTCGTTACATTCCGATTGACCTCTTTGCCGGTCTCGTGAAGCCCGTGTTCTTTGGAGCGATCATCGCGATCACGGGCTGCTATTTCGGCCTGAAGACAAGCGGCGGAACCGAGGGCGTTGGCAAAGCGGCCACGAGGGCCGTCGTGACCTCCTCCATCTTCATCCTGGCGACGGACTATTTCCTCACCCAGGTGCTCATTGCGCTGTTGATCGAATGACACGGGACTCGCTGGACGTCTGGGACTCGCAGATGCGGAAGGGTCTCCGCGAGGAGGTCCGCAAGGCGCTCGCGGACCTGGGAGAGGAATCCCGTCTTCCTTCCGTGGAGGGTTCGGTCGTCGAAATGGAGGACCTGTGCCTGGCCTTCGGCGACCACGCGGTCCTCAAGGGGGTGAGCCTCGATCTCCACCGAGGCGAGACGCTTTCCGTGCTCGGTGGCTCCGGAGCTGGCAAGTCGACCATTCTAAGGCTGATTCTCGGGCTCTTGCTTCCCGATTCGGGAGAAGTGCGCGTCGAGGGGCACGATATTTCGAACGTGCCCCTGACACAGGTTCTCGCGCTTCGGCGCAACATGGGCATGGTGTTTCAGGAGGCCGCGCTGTTCGACTCTCTCAGTGTGTACGACAACGTCGGATTCTACCTTCACGAGCATACGAACCTGGCCGAGGACGAGATCGGTCGCCGGGTTCGGGACTCTCTCGACCTGGTCGATCTGGAACCCGATCAGGTAATGACGCTCTTGCCGGCTGAGCTCAGCGGAGGCATGAAGAAGAGGGTGGGAATCGCCAGGGCGATCGTCCACCGGCCGAGGCTGCTCCTATACGACGAGCCTACGAGCGGATTGGATCCGATAACCACACGGACGATCAACGATCTCATATTGAAGCTCCAGACCGAGCTCGACGTAAGTTCGATCGTGGTCACTCATGACATACGTTCGGCCTTCCACATCAGCAATCGTGTCGCTCTATTGTTCGAGGGTGTTCTCGTGTTCGTCGGCGGGCCCGAAGAAATGGTAGCGTCAGAAGACGAGTATGTGCGTGAGTTCCTACGCTAAGCGTCGCGAGCCATCGATGGCTGCGCCCGACGGGGAGTCGCCGTGAGAAGAGGTGTGGTAGTGACCTGGGAGCAGGTCCGCGTCGGCCTGCTGATTCTCGTGGCCCTCGTCGTGCTTTCCGTCGGGGTGTTCCTGGTGGGCGATACCGGAAACGTATTCGGAGAGAGGTATCGCCTCGTAACTCTCGTCCGTTCGGCCTCGGGCCTGGTTCCGGGCGCCGCGGTTCAACTGGCCGGACAGACGGTGGGTCAGGTTGACGACATCCGGTTCATAACCCCGGATCAAAGGCCCGAAACGCAAGAAGCCGTCGCCATTTGGCTCGCGATCAACGTCGACGTGCAGGACCAGATTCGGGGTGACTCGCGGGCCCAGGTGCGCACGCAGGGTCTGCTGGGTGACCGACTCATCGATATCAGGCCCGGGAGCTCTGACGCTCGGGTCCTGCAGCCTGGAGACACGGTGGCTTCGGCGTCCGCACTCGACTATGACGCGCTGCTTGCGGAGGGCGCGGAGGCGGTCGGGGATCTCACCGACGTCGCACGGAATCTGTCCGGCCTGACGCAGGGGATACTGGAGGGTCGCGGCACGCTGGGCCAGTTGGTCGTTGACGAACAACTGTACGAACGGATGGTTGGATTGGCCGAAAGCCTTGACACGCTGGTGGCGTCCGCGGCGGCTCCGGACGGGACCCTGATGCGGGTCCTCACCGACGACACGCTTTACACCGCCGTCCGCTCCGCCGTGACTTCCTTTGATACGCTTGCGCGATCGGTCGTTGAGGGAGAGGGGACTTTAGGGCAACTGGTGCGCTCGGACAGCCTCTACCGGGAGCTCAACGGAACCGTGTCGCGGGCGGATTCCCTGCTCGCCAGCCTCCTGGCCGGCGAAGGCTCCGCGGGCCGACTGTTCAGCGACGAGGGCCTGTACGAAGAGTTGTTGCGCACGCTCGTGGAGTTGAACAGCATGCTCGAGGATGTGCGTCGCGACCCGGCGCGCTACGTGCCCGACATTTCGGTGTTCTGAGGGTCCAGCGGAACGACCTAGCCCTGGCTATCGCCGAGGTCGTGCAGGGTCTCGAAAGTCAGAACCCGGTAGCGGATCCGGCCGTTCGGAAGCGGAACATCGACCTCGTCACCGTCTCCCTTGCCGAGAAGGGCCTTTCCGATCGGAGACGCCATCGAGATCTCGGCCTTCTCGAAATCCAGATAGTCTCCGAAGGCCAGCGTGTAACGCTCGACGCTCTCGTCATCTAGATCCAGAACCTCGACGCGCGACCCGAAACCGATACGGTCCAATGGGACCGCTTCCAGGTCGATATCGCTGATCTCGCCAAGTCTGCGTGCGATGTGATCCAGCCTCGCCCGAACGAACTGCTGTCGCTCGAGCGCAGCGGTATACTCGGAGTTCTCGCTCAGGTCGCCCTGGGCAACGGCTTTCTCGATCTCGTGAGGAAGCACTACATTCAGCTCGTGAAGCAGAGCCTCGGATTCCCCGTTCAACCTCTCAAGAAGTTCGTCCAGCACGTCGGCTATCTCCTCGCGTCCAGCTGTAGACCGATCCTAGACGAGCCGCGGCGGGCCTGGCTCTCAGTCGGCCAAAAAAAAGAAAGTCCGCGACCCCGACCTCGAGCCGGAGCGCGGATGGTGATGGAGGTGCCGGGAATCGCACCCGGGTCCGCGGGACCTTCCCCTTTGGTCTCTACGTGCGTATTCGAGGATCGAGTCTCGCCGGCGACAAGGCTCCTCGACGGCCTGTCGTCAGCCAGCTGCTCGCGGCTTTCGCCATCTCATCTACGCAGCCTGCAGCCTGCTGCGAAGACCAGCCCGAATTATCGGCGCTCTCAGTGCCGCCTCGGGCGGGCAGCTCGGAGAACGGGCTACGTTAGTTACGCAGCCAAAGCCAAGTTGTCGTTGGCAGTTGTGTTTTTTCCCGGTGTTTCACGAGGTTCCGGGAAACCTCGGCACGCTACCTCAGGATCCGAACACGCGTCGAATCTAGTTCACCCCCTCATTATCAATCAGCTGCGCCTCAGCGCACATGAGGGCTGCCGCAGCAGCCCTCACACCACTCAAACACTAATTCGGCGCACTGGTTCCGTCAATCCGGCGCTGACGGACGCTGGCCGGGAAACGGTCGGCCTTTGACAGCCTTTCGATGGACCGAATATAATTCATGGTTCTGATGGTATGTGAACTGCCGGGTCGCGGGTCTTGGAGGCCGGTGGCCAGGAGATAATAGAGATGCAACTGCGCGACTTTTTCACCCTCGATGCAATCAGTCTGGATCTCGAGGCGGAAACGAAGGACGAGGCTCTCAAAGAGCTCGTAGGTCTTCTGGGACTCGACGAGAAATCCCGTGGCATTCTGTTCAAGATGCTCAAGCGCCGAGAGAACCTCGGGTCTACCGGAATCGGGCGACGTATCGCCATCCCACACTGTCGATCACTGGTGGTCAACCGATTGCGTGTAGCGTTCGGGCGCAAGCTGTCCGGAATCGACTTCGATGCGATCGACAAGAAGCCGGTTCAGCACATCTTCCTGATTGTGGCACCTCCGCTGGAGGTTTCCAACCAGTACCTGCCGGTACTCGGACGCATCGCCCAATTTGGCAAAGAGCCGGACGTACCGGAGCGGCTCGCGCAGATTGAGCGGCCCGAGGACTTCATCGCCCTGCTGGAGGAAAAGGGAGTCTGACCATGCATCCGCAGCTTGAGCTTCTGATGGAGCTGCAGGATCTGCACTCGCAGCGGCGATCGCTCCGTGACGAACCGCTGCGAGAAATGGAAGAGGCTGTCTTCGATCTTCACCCGGAGGAGGCTCTCGCCCTCCTGGACTCGA
>JABDQB010000487.1 GCA_013042495.1 Gemmatimonadota bacterium | reverse complement strand
CAATAGGGGAGGACCTTGTATCCCTTGTACAGGTGTCCCTTCCGGTGGATCTCGGAAACAGCCCACCAGACGGATTCGATGTACTCCGGCGTACACGTGACGTACGCGTTCTCGTAGTCGAGCCAGTAGCCGATGCGCCGAGACAGACGCTCCCAGTCTTCCTTGTAGGTGAACAGGTTGTCCCGGCATTCCTGGTTGAAACGGGCGATCCCCATGTGCTCGATCTCGGGCTTTCCCGAGATCCCGAGTCGCTTCTCGGCCTCGATCTCCACGGGAAGGCCGTGCGTGTCCCAACCGGCGATTCGAGTGACGTGCCAACCGGTCATCGCCTTGTATCGGGCCACCGTGTCCTTGATCGTCCGCGCCAGCAAGTGGTGAACGCCAGGCTTGCCGTTCGCCGTCGGCGGGCCCTCGTAGAATACGAACTCGGGAGCGGCACGCCGCGCCTCCAGACCGAGATGAAAGGTGTCCTCGTCTTCCCATGCTTCGAGGACCTCGTCTTCCAGGCTGGCGACACTCTCGGGGAGCGGACGATAGCTCATGCGTGGTCGGACTCCGGCTCCCCGTCCTGGCCGTCTTCGTCATCCTGCGGCGGAGAACCTGCGGCCTCAGGCGATCCCACCAGCCGCGCCTCCTCGTAGCCCACCTCGTCGAGGAAACGGCCCAGGAGTGAGCGCATTCCGCGCAGGAAGCTGGCCCGCCGGGCGTGGAGGTCCGCCAGGGCGCGCTCGGAGTCCTCGGCGGACCGCCTCGCGTCGCTCACCAGCTGGTCCGCCTGCTGAGCGGCCTCCTGCAGTCGCAGCCCCGCTTGCTTCTCGGCCTGCAGGCGGGCTTCCTCACGGAGTTCCTGGGCCGCCACCAGCGCCTCGTTGAGTGCCCGCTCGCGCTCTTCGAAGCCACTCAGCCGCTCCCGGAGCATCGTCACCTGCTCTCTCAGGCGTACCTCCTCCTGGATCACTTCTTCGAGACGGTCCGCCACGAGGTCGAGGAACGCGTCGACCTGGGTCGACTCGTAACCGCGCACCGTTCGGCGCAGATCGTCCTTCTTCTTCCTAACGTCCAGCGGAGTCAGGTCCATCATACCTCCGGTCTCTCTCCCAGCAGCACTGTCCCGAGTCGGACTTCCGTACTGCCCTCTTCAACGGCGAACTCGAAGTCGTTGCTCATCCCCATCGACAGCGTATGTCCGTCAAATCCAGTCAATTCCGCCTGGCAGCGTGCGAGGCACTCCCGTGCTACCCTGAAGGTTCGTCGCAAGACCGTTTCATCGCTCGTGAACGGCGCCATCGTCATCAGACCCTCGACCCGGACTCGACCGAGATCCAGCATGGCGCCGACGGCGTCGACCGTCTCCGCCGGATCCAGTCCATTCTTCTGCGCTTCCCCCCCCGCGTTCACCTGGGCGAGTATCGAAACGCTTGCGCGATCCGCCTTCTCCGCCTCGGAGTGAAGACGACGGGCGAGACGCAACGAATCCACGGATTCGATGGCGTCGAACACGTCGATCGCCCGCCGAGCCTTGTTCCTCTGCAGGTGACCGACCATGCGCCAGCGGAGTCCGCGGCGCCCAATCTCCGCGAGCTTCGCCTCGGCCTCGGTGACCCGGTTCTCGCCTATGGCACCGAACCCCGCGGCGGCCACCGCCACGAGGACCCCTGGGGGGTGCCCCTTGGTGACCGGGAGCACGACGACGTCCGATCCCGAGCGTCCGGATCGCGCGGCCGCTCTGTCGACGGTCTCCTGAATCGCGAGGGTCCGGTCCCTGATTAGCTCTTCATTCACGGCGGGAGTCTACCTCAGGCCTCGTGGAGCGGCAACGGATGGAGCGATCGCCGTGCGCGGGAAATCTCATCCGAAAAGCAACGAGCCGCTCGCCGGGAGGCGAGCGGCTCGCACCGCAGCTACCAGACGGATCGCCGGCTTATCGCGATACGCTGAAATCGATTGGCTGTGCGATCCAAACTCCGACAGGCTTGTCCCGGTTCATGGCCGGAGAAAACTCCATCTGCTCGACAATCTGCGCCGCCGCGTTGTCCAGCGCCGGATACCCGCTGGACGTGTGGACCTGCGACCGCGCGGCCCCACCGCGCTCGTCCACGAACACCCACAGAAGCACTCGGCCGCCGATACCCGCCTCTTTCAGCATCGGAGGATACAGGCGCTCCAGCAGCTGCTGGATTTCCCGCCCGTTCCTCAGACGGGGCTCGACGTCACGCGCGATGTACGACGGCGTGGCCGACGGATCCGCGCCGGCCGGCGGCGGCGGGAGATTCTCGACCGGGTTTTCTTCGAACGTGGTCATTGCAATGGTCACGTCTTCATCGACCGACGCGGCCGCGACGCGCGGGGTAGCCGGACGAGCGATCTGCTCGGGCGGAGGCGGGATCTTGACCTCCGGCGGTAACTCGATCGCCGAAAGCTCGTCGCTCACCGTGCCGAGATCAGCCGCCTCCAGCTGCGGGAAGAACTCGAAAACCGCGAAGTGAAGAGCGGTGGCCACGATCAGGCCCAGATACGTGAGCGCCGAGTAGCTCTGCTTGAACCGGTCGTTCGCCGGGAGGAAGGCCGCTGCACTGGCGCGCTTCGCCGCCCTGGCCTTCTTGACCTCGTCGCGGCTCGTGATCTTCTGTTCGTCGTGTGGGTTCACGAGACTACCTCCTGGCTCTCTGGACCCGCTGCTCCACCCGTGTCGCGAACGTCACCCGAACGGCACCCGACGCCTGCAGCTGCTCCGTAATGGTGTTGATCTGGTTGTAAGGAACGTCCCGGTCACCCCGGATCGCAACCACCAGCTCCCGATTCTCGGCGTAGATCGGTCGCACGATATCCGCAATGTTGTCGTACGGAACGATCTGGTCGTTGATGAAGACCGTCCCGTCCGGCTCCACCCAGATATGGAGAATGTTCTTCCTCTTTTCGTCGATCTTCTCCGTCGCCTCGGCGGTCGTCCACTCGATATTTCGCTTCTTCTCTTTGCGAAACACGGTCGAAACCATGAAGAAGATCAGCAACAGGAACGCGATATCGGCCATCGACGACGATGGAATGTCGCTGCTCGCGCCCGACTTGCGCTTGAAGCCCTTCTTGGCGGACATACCTACTCCTCGAGAATCTGGAGCGAGATGCGCTCGGCTCCCGCCTTCTTAACCTCGTCCAGCACGTTCACCATGTGCCGGTACGCAGCATTCGGATCCGTTTTGACTGCGGCGATCAGGTTGCTGTTCTGCGCCAGCTCCTGGCGGAGGATGATCTCCACCTGGCGATACTGCACGACCTGCTCCTGCTCGCTCTCGCCGCGCTTCACCACCACCGACCCGTCGGGCCTGACGATGAAGAAGATCAGGTTCTTCGCCGACACGTCCTGCTCCTCGGACTGCTCCGGGAGGACGATGGGGAGCCCCTTCTCCTCGTTGAACACCGTGGTCGTCAGGAAGAAGACCAGCAGGAGAAAGGCGATGTCCGCCATCGAGGCCGTCGGGATCTCGTCCGACACGCGCTGCTTGCGGTGCATTATAGGCATCGTGCGATCCTCAGTCCTTCGGGTCTTGGGCAGGCGCCGTCCGCGCGTTCAGGCCCGAGACATCGGGGCCCTTGATCCCCTCGGCCTGCCAGATCAGATCGAGCACGGCCACGGCACCCTTCTCCATGTCCATGATCAGGGTGTCGATCCTGCTGACGAACCAGTTGTAGAAGATGTTTACCGGAATGGCTATCGCCAGGCCGGACGCCGTGGTGATCAGTGCCACCTTGATGCCGGAAGCGACCAGGGCCGGTTCAACCTGACCGGCGGCTTCAATCGCGGCGAAGGCCGCGATCATGCCGATCACCGTGCCGAGGAAGCCCAGCATGGGTGCCACGTTGGCAATGGTCGCCAGGACGTTCATGCCTCGCTCGAGGAAATCGAGCTCGATGTTCCCCGTCGTGGAGATCGCCTTCTCGATGTCCTTGCCGCGCTGCTCGTCCTTCACGCGGGTGAGGCCCGAGACCAGAATTGCGGCCACAGGACCGCGGGTCTCGCGAGCCATCTGCATGGCCTCGTCCAGCTGCCCGCCCGTACCCAGCTCTTCGATATGCTCGAGAAGATGCTTGGAGTCCAGGTGGGCGACGGCCAGGGTCCACCCTTTGGCCAGGATGACGCCAAGCGCCACCAGGGAACAGAGGACGAGGGGAATCATCATGAAGCCCCCGTCGCGGAAGATCGTCAGCAGTTCATAGCTGGTGTCTTGCACCCGACCGTCTCCGTTTATCCGTTGACGAAGCAGCTTGTTCGGCTCAAGAGGACGTAGTTTACCGGCGCGCGAAGGCCCCGTCAACGCGATTCAGACGCTCGCGTCGCTTCCCGCCGCCACTACCCCCGAGCGCTCAACCGGGTCCAGCGCGGGCCGCTGACCCGACGCCCCAAGGGACGATTCCTCCTCGCCCCCTGCCGCAAGTCGCGCCTCGAGGTCGTCCGGTCGAAGCCCCCGATCGAGAATCCCGCGGTGGGCCAACGAGATCTGACCGGTCTCCTCGGAGATCACTACGACCATAGCGTCGGTCTCCTCCGACAGGCCGAGCGCGGCGCGGTGGCGGGTCCCGAGGGCCCGTTCGAGGGTCGGCGATTCCGAAAGGCGAAGGATCACGGACCCCGCGTAAGCCACCTGGTCCCGGCGTACGATCACGGCTCCGTCGTGCAACGGCGAGTACGGCGTGAAGATGGTGGTAAGGAGCTCCGCCGAGACCTGCGCGTTGATCGGTGTCCCGTGATCCACGTGATTCGCCAGGTCCACCTGGCGCTCGATCGCGATGATGCCACCGATCTTGGCCTTGGCCAGTCGGTCGGACGCCCGGACGATTTCCTCGACCACCTCTTGTTGTTCGCGCCTGGCGAACAACTGGAAGAGGCGCGACCGACCCAATCGAGCCAGCGCCGTGCGGATCTCCTGCTGGAAGATCACTATGAGCGCGAACGCGCCGTAAGTGAATACCTGGGAGAGGATATAGGGGATCAGGCGCAGTCCCGCGGCCTGCGCCAGCACGTATACGGACACCAGGAACACGAAGCCGAGCAACACCTGGAACGCACGTGTGCCGGTGTACATCAGGAGGATACGGTACACAAGCCAGGCGACGACCAGGATCTCCACCAGATCCTTGAACGCGAACTGGTCGAGCAAGAATCGCAGGTAGTCGATCAGCGCGCTCATATGGCCCGACTCACGTCCCGGAGTTCCTTATGGCCCACGCGAGGTCTACGGCACGGCGGACCTGTCGGACGTCGTGGACGCGAAAGAGCCTGGCCCCGCGCTCCAGAGCCGAAAGACAGGCCGCGATCGTGCCCTCGAGACGCTCCTCCACCGGAACATTCAGAATCTCCCCGATGAACGACTTGCGCGACGGTCCGACGAGAACCGGCCGGCCGAGCTCGAGAAGCCGCCCGACTCCGGCGATCAACTCCAGGTTCCCGGCGGCCGACTTCCCGAAGCCGATTCCCGGGTCCAGCACGATCTGTTCGGGTGAACAGCCGCGCCCGAGGGCGACCTCCAACGATTGGCGCAGCCCGTCGCGGACCTGACCCACCAGATCGTCGTAGGCCAGGTCGCTCTGCATGGTGCGCGGCGTCCCCCGCATGTGCATCAGGATCAGGCCGGCACCCGCCCGGGCAGCGACATCGGCCAGGACGGGATCGTGGCGCAGACCGCTTACATCGTTAAGCACCACCGCGCCGCTGTCTATCGC
>JABDQB010000479.1 GCA_013042495.1 Gemmatimonadota bacterium | reverse complement strand
CATCACCAGGATCGTAATCCATGGGGCCAGGATCACACCGAGAGAGCTCAGAAGCACCGCGGCCGTCAGAACGAAGCCCAGGACGGAAGACGCGAGGCGTGTGGGCGAATCTGACGATGTTCCGTGCTTCTCGAGAGCTTCTGAGTAGACAGGCACGAACGAGGCCGACAGAGTGCCCTCTCCGAGGAGATTCCGGATGATGTTGGGGATCTTGATGGCCGCGAAGTAGGCGTCGGCGAGAAGGTTGGTCCCCAGGAAAGCCGCGACTGCACTGTCTCGGGCGAGGCCCGTGATCCGGCTGAGGAAGATACCGGCTCCGACCGCCGCCGCAGGCCGCTGCCGAAACGGGTTCAGCCGGTGTTCCTCGACGGGGCCACCGTGGGGAGCATCTGCGGCAGACGCCGTGTCACTCACCCGGCCCGAGGCGAGAGGCGTCGCCTTCGCCTGTTCCTTCGACCAACCGGCGCACGAAGTCGGTTTCCTCTCGGAGACTCTCCATGCTCTCGGTCAGGTACTTGACCTCGGCTTCGAGTTCCTCAACCCGGGTGCCAATCTCCGGGGACTTCCCTTCCTCGGTGGCGCGCGCGATGCGGTTGGCCAGGGCCTGGCCCACGGATGAGTCCAGGACGATCGCGAGGATCGGAATCATGAGGACGAGGCCGATAATGACAGCCCAGTGCAAGCCCACCACCTATCGAAAGTCAGTCGAAGGGCCGCGGAACGTCGCGGCGCACGGCACGCTGGCTAACCTACTCCGCGGGTGAATGCCCAGCAACGCTGCCCGCGCGACATATGGCGGGTCAGGAAGATGGGTCGAGCGAAGCCGCGCGAACCGCGTCGAGGAATTCATCTCCGTGGCGCGCGAGATAGACCCACACCGCGAGGGCTCGCTCCTGTGGACTTCCATCGGGATAGAGATTCGCGGCCGCTCGCTGCAGCTGCCCGAGAGTTGCTCCTTCCCGGTCACGGGTCATCCGATCGAGACTCTTCCGCAGACTGGCGAGCGCCGCAAAGGACTGGCTGCGGCTCTTCCCGACGGCGGAGCGCAGCCCGGGAAGGTCGGCAGCCACGGCCTGTTCCAGGGCACCGAACGCCTCCTCGACCCGGTCCTCCACCTTGAGGAGGGCCTCCTCGACGGATCGAGGTCGACTCCTCTCCACAACGCCGGCCGTCGCCGTCGTTCCCCCATCTCCCAGCTCATCGGCTGACACGCCCGTCTTTTCGAGCAACCTCGCGATGCGCCTCTCGATGACGGACCAGGAGTCGCGCGGTTGAACGATCGGCATCGGCACGCCGAGAAGCTCAAAGAGCGGGCCGATCTGCGACCAGTACGCGATTTCACCAGGCCCGAGAACCGTAGCGCCCACGGGAAGCAGCCAGGATTCCAGGACGGGTCGGAGCGCCGCAGACGGGCTGTATCGATCGGGTTCCGCCGCAATTTCGGCGATTACGCCGGCGACATCTGCCGAGGTGCCGATTCGGTCGAGCTGGATCGGGCCGGAGGTTCCTCGCAGCCTGTACCTGCCTTCCGAGCCCTCTCGAAACACGGGTATCGCGCCTGGGGGCTGGTTGAGCTGCGGGCGGTAGCCGCGGTGAGAGACGGCAGACGTGCCGCGGATGAGCGCCTCGTCTACTCTCTCTCGCTGCTCCAGGACCCTTTGGATGAAAGGAGCGGCCGCTCGACGAACTTCCGCGTGGGCCGAGTCAAGGAACGCGATCGGAAGCCCGTTCGTCCACGAAGAGGCCACTCCGATGAACGCCTCCGTGAACGAGCGCCCGGGCGCGTATTGATCTCGCAGCACATCCAGCCACCGTCGTCCGGCTTCCTCCGTCTCCAAGGAGTTTAGGAAGTCATGGGTCAGTTCCGTGACGCCGGCCGGTAACAAGGATGGCCCGACCGAACAACCGGCTCCGTCCACCGGAGTTGGAAGCTCGAGGCGCCGCAGCCGCTCGTCCTGGTCCAGAAATCCGATCGACGCGACTTCCTGCCAGTCATGGTCATCGCCAGCGACCCAGAAGACGGCAAGACACGGAATGCCCCAGCGCTTTTCGAGGGCGGCCGCAACGCGGATGGCGGTCATCGCCTTGTAGAGAACATACAGGGGACCGCCGAACAGTTGCGGCTGTTGACCCGTGGTGACCACCAGACCGTCGCCGGCGAGGGCGCACTCCAGTCGCTCGCGCGCTTCCCCCCCCTGACAATGGAATGCCGCGGCGCTCAGCGGAGAAGCCGGCAAACGGTCCGCGCGAGGTGGCACGTCAGTCAAACCCAGCGATCCTGCTGGGAAAAGCGCCAACGCTTCTTCGTCGGCCGCCAGAAGATCCGCAACCAGTCCGCCTGGGCCAGCCAGGCGCTCGGGAGTGAGGCGCAGGGCGCTCACTCCGTCTCTCTTTCCACCAGGGTCCGCCGGCCGGCAAGAATGAGGCGAGCGGAGCCTTCCGTGAATGGCGCACCTCCGTACTCGCCGAACCGATGCGTGGTCGTGAGTCCTGCATCAGCAAGGAGCGACTCCAATTGCTCCAACGAATACAGCCGCACCCGTTCCTCGAATCGCTGCACCACGCCCTGATCCATGGGCTCGATACGTATGTGTTTCACGACGACCCCGTCCGCAATCTCTCGTATCTGCCGGACCCTGCGGCGCCCGACCTCGCGGCAGTCCTCGGCGACGAGATCCTGCATGACCCGATCGGCGTTCAAGAAGTCCAACATGAATGCGCCTCCCGGTCTGAGGACCCGAGATACCTCGCGCAACACGCGCCGATCATCGTCGGGTTCCGCGAAGTAGCCGAAAGACGTGAAGAAGCTCGTGAGGCCTTCGAACGCTCCTCGAGAGAACGGAAGCTCTCGCATGTCGCCCCGTACCAGCGGATCGGTCGGGGCGGCGGCGCGAGCAGACTTCAACAAGGTCGCGGAGAGATCCAGTCCCGTGGCGCTCAGGCCGACCGCCTGCAACTCCCTCAGGTGCCGGCCGGCCCCGCACGCCAGATCGAGGACACGGAATCCGGGCTCCGGAGAGGAGACGTCAAGGAACAGGGCGACGGCTTCTCGCGCCTCCCGCTCGTCCCTGTGCGGGTAGAGCGCCAAGTACTCCTCGCCGAACCAATCATGGAACCATTCCCGAGTGGGTTTGGCGCGAGTCACGCGGCCCCCCCCTTGTGGTAGGGTTCGCCCCTGAGAATCGTCCCGGCTCGGTAGATCTGTTCGGCGAGGACTAACCGGGCCAGCTCGTGCGGCAGGGTCATGCTGGAAAGCGAGAGCGTCCGGCTGCAGCTTCGCACCAGTTCGTCGTCGAGCCCGAAGGCGCCGCCGATCAGGAATGCGACGCCAGGTTGCCCGTAGGTCGCCTTGTTCGCCAGAGCTTCTGCGAAATCTCGCGAACTGGTCGGGTTCCCATCTCGCGTCAGCGCCCAGGTTTCGAGGTTCTTCGGGATGCGCTTGGCAAGACTCTGCCCTTCGGCGATCCGCGTTGCGGTTGGCGAGTCGCCCACTCGCGTGGCCGTCGACACTTCTACCGCCTCGAATCTGAAATAGCGACGGGCTCGGGTCTCGTAGTCGTCTATGATCGCCGACATATGTCGATCCCGCGGCCGACCGACCGCCAGCACCATCAATTTCATGAAGCTCGGGGCCTCGTCATCGGCCCAGAACCGTGTCTCGAAGAAAGTGCTCGTTGTCGCGCCTCGGGTGACTCTCGGTGAAGTGCAGTCCCCTGCTCTCTCGCCGACGTTGTGCAGATCGAATGACCAGAGCCGCTACCTCGCGCATGAACTCGGTCTGGCGGGACTTCATGGCGTCCGGACCTGTTCCGTCACGGGCGATGGCAGCCCCGGAGAGAGCATCGATCTCCTGGCGCGCCGCCTCGAGCCGTTCGTCGGAACGCACGATCCCCACCTTGTCCCACATCAGGTCCCTGATTCGTCTCTCAACTTCGCCGGCCGCCATTCCGCTTGCGGCAAGTTCGGGCAGCGTCCAATCGATCCCCCGGATCGGAGAGAGCGCATGAAGATCCGCGGCCAGCCGGATCGAAGCTCTGTGGGAGAAGACAACCGCTTCGAGCAGGGAGTTCGAGGCGAGTCTGTTGGCTCCATGGACCCCGGTGCAAGCGATTTCGCCAGCGGCATAGAGTCCGGTCAGCGACGTCCGACCGTCCCAATCTGTCAGCAGCCCGCCGCACTGATAGTGGGCGGCTGGGACCACGGGAATGGGGTCGCGCGGCAGATGAATGCCCCGTTCCTCGCACTCGTGCGCGATATTGGGAAAGCGCTTGGCGATTATCCCGGGATCGATCGGCGACAGATCGAGGAGAACGAACTCATCTCCAGTCTCCTTCATCTCCGCATCGCATGCGCGCGCCACGACGTCGCGAGGTGCCAGAGAGCCCGCTGGATGATACCCGGGCATGAACTCGAAACCATCCTGCCGCCTCAGAACGGCGCCTTCTCCACGCACGGCTTCAGAGACGAGTTGGGCGCGGGCCTCCGCTGGATACATGGCCGTGGGGTGGAATTGGACAAATTCCAGGTTCGCGACCGCTGCACCGGCTTCAAATCCGAGCGCGATGCCGTCCCCCGTGGCGATGTCGGGGTTCGTGGTGTGGCGATACAGATACCCGGTGCCTCCCGCCGCCAGCAGCACCGCGCGTGACTGGACGGCCTTCCAACTGCCACCGTGCACGTCGAGCACGAGAGCTCCAGCGCAGCGGACGCGGTTCCACGTCGGATCCATTACGGTAGCCAGCGACCACACGAAGTGGTCTTCCAGCAGCGTGATTCGAGGCTCGGCGGCGACGGCCGCCAGCAGGGCCCGTTCGATTTCCTGCCCCGTGAGATCGGCGGCGTGAAGGATCCTCCGCTCGCTGTGGCCGGCCTCGCGGCCTAGCGAAACCCGCCCGTCCTCCCGGCTGAACCTGACTCCCCAGTCCATGAGTTCCCGAACGCGTTCCGGGCCCTCCCGGACCAGCTCTTCCACCGACCGCCGGTGGCACAGGCCGGCTCCCGCCACCAGCGTGTCCGCGACGTGCATTTCGTGGGAATCTTGGGGATCGAAAACGGCGGCTACCCCCCCCTGCGCGTAGTTCGTGTTGGACTCGATGCGCTGCTTCTTGGTCACTACCACGACATCCGCGTACCTGGAAGCCTTCAGCGAGAAGCTCAGTCCAGCGATTCCCGATCCGACGACCAGGAGGTCGGTGTTGATTCTCTCTGGCCCATTCATGGCAGAAGACTCCGCTCGTCGGGTGCGCGCGGTTCAAGGAGGCCCAAGCAGGACCGGACGATGCTCGGCTCTGTCCCACTCCCTTCCCAGACCACGTTCTCCGAAAGGTACCAGATCGGCACCGCGTCTCCCAGCGCGCTCACCAGCTTCATCGAGTCCTTGAGCGTACACACGATGCCGGAGTCCCCGGCCATATCGCGCAGACTTTGGCTGAGTGCGCGATCAATACGGGCGTGGTCGGGGAGGCCCACGGTCTGCGGCTCCAAGCCCGAGAGGCGCCCGGCCTGCGCAAAGAAGAGGTCGGGCCACATGATCCCCGCGACCGCGAGACTCGGGCGAGGCGTGTGGGTTTCCCGGGCCAATTCGTTGGCCGCGACCAGCGCACCGGGAACGATCCGCGCCGATACGAATGGCGGTGCCCCATCAACCTCCTGGAGTGCCTGCAGGCGCAAGTCGAAACCGTCGGCTGGCTTGATATCTCTCCCCGCGAGAGGTTCCTCGTCCTCCGAGTGCCGCCGCACGACGACCACCAGATCGGCTCGCCGTAGCGCCGCCATTCCTTCGCGGAATGGGCCGGCGGGGAGATGAGCAGGGTTGTCGACCAGCGAATGCTCGTCGAGAGTCACGACATCCAGGTCGCGGTGCAATCGTCGTCGCTGGAAACCCGAGTCGAGGATCGCGATATCGGCCCCTTCCTCGGCCGCCCGGTGGGCCAGTGCTTCGCGATCGCGTGCGCCGTAGACGCGGGCCTTCGGAGCGAGTTGTCGGTGCACGTTCATCTCGTCGTCGAAGCCATGCGTCAGGATCGCGGTACGGACCCCCGCGGCCGACAACCGGGCGGCGACATCGGCCGCTATCGGCGTCTTCCCGGAGCCCCCGACTGTCAGCCCACCTATGGAGACCACAGGGATAGGCGCCTGCACGCTGGCGAAGACGCCCGCATCGTACATCAGGTTCCTCGCTCCAGCGGCAGCCTCGTAGGCGGCAGACGCGAGACGAAGTGCCACCCCGGGACGCCCGGTCCACGCCCGGCGAATCCGTGCTTCGGCACGCCCGTTGGCCCGCTGGACCACGCTCATCGCCGGCGACCTGCCGCGCTGGCGGCGGCCGCGTCACAGGCGGCGCTAGCGGCGTTTTGCGCCTCCGTGACCCGAGCTTGCCAGTCAGCCACAGAGTCCTCGCCCAGGTCAGTGGGAACGCTGATGGGATCACCATAGGCCAGGTAGACGATCGAACCCGGCTTCGGCACGACGAACCTGTCCCAGCTATTGAAAGTCCAGCCCCTGACCGCGGCTGCGCCTGCGGGAACGATCGGGTATCCGGTCCGGGCCGCCGCAAGCACAGCGCCGGGCTTGCACTGCCGCGCCGGACCCTGCGGCCCGTCCGTCGTGATGGCCAGCGGATGGCCCTCCGAGGCGGCGCGGGCAAATTCCTGGAGCGCACGGGACCCACCCCTCGTGCTCGATCCGCGAATCGTCCTATAACCGATACCCTGAACCATGCGTGCGATGATCTCCCCATCGCGGTGCTGACTCACGATTACCGCAATGTTCTCCTTACGGTGCCTGAGAGTGAGAGGAAGCTGCTGCGAGTGCCAGAGCGCGTGTATCGAGGCCCCTGCCCGATATCGGTCCGCAACGGGCGCGCCCGCCAGGTCGATCTCCCGGAAGCGCCACGATCGACCGAGGGCCAGCAGGAAGGCCGGGCCCATGTACTGGGCCGCCAGCATGGTCAGGTCCATACTCACTTCGTAGCCCGGGTGTCCAAGATCTGGGAGCACTCCCGGGCCACACGTGCGGCCGCTCCCGGCTCCCCGAGTCGATCGGCCACCTGCTGCAGACCCCTCACCTGCGCGCCTCGCTCGGAGCTTCCCGGGGTGAGCAGCGGAAGAGCTGCCGCCGCGAGGCTCGCGGACGTAACATCGGCCTGGATGAACTCCGGGACCAGCCGCCGGTCGGCCACGAGGTTAACCAGCGCTATGTGATCGACCCTCACGAGGCGTCTGGCGATCGTGTAGGTGAGAGGATTCACCTTGTATCCCACTACCATGGGCACCCCTGCGAGTGCGAGTTGCAGAGTGATCGTGCCGGACTTCGTGATCGCGGCGCCCGCCCGCCGAATGGTCGATTCCGGATCCACGAGCGCTGCGTCTCCAATGTCTCCATACGCAGAAACGGGAAGATCGCGTGCCCGGGCCACGAGAACCTCGAGCCCGGGGACCCTGGCGGACAGCCGCCGGCCGGCGTCGAGGAAGATGGGGAGAAGCCGTGCGACCTCCTGCTCACGGGATCCGGGGAATAATCCGAGAGCGGAAGTATTGCCTTCGTTAGCGGCGCCCGTCGGCTCCGGGGACTCCCCGTCCAGCAGAGGATGGCCGACGAAACGCGTGCGCACGCCCCAGCGCTGCAGACGCTCCTCTTCGAACGGCAGGACCACGCAAACGAGATCCGTATCCCGGGCGAGCTTCCGGGCCCGAGACTCGTGCCATGCCCAGACCTGCGGGGCGATGTAGTAGAGGACGGAAATGCCCTTCCGCCGGGAATACCTGGCCAGCGGCAGGTTGAAACCCGGGTAGTCGATCGGGACCAGGAGGTCGACATCTCTTTCGACGAGGAATCGCCGCACTTCCCGGCGCAGGCTGGCCAGGTCCGGCAGATGCCGAACCACCTCTGCGAATCCCAGGATGGCAAGCCGATCCAGATCGGCCAGCAGTTCCACGCCCTCCGCGGCCATGAGACTTCCCCCGAGACCGTACAGCCGGACACCGGGGAGCTGCCGTTTCAGCTCGCGGGCGAGTTCGGCGCCGTGAAGGTCACCCGACGGTTCGCCTGCTGCCAGGAAGATCGACCGGTCAGACAAACCGGTTGAGGTATCCCATAAGCAGGACAACCAAGATCAGGAGAATGACCAGCGTTACCGTTCGCGGGCCGCGCTTGGCCCCGACGCCCAGCTTCTTACGTTCCTGGCGAATCTTGTACAGGGACATTGGCACCTGCCTTGATCTCGTTCTCGATTCGGAGGGCGATCTCCAGCGCGGCCCTTCCTTCGGCCGCGGAAACGCTGCTGCTTCCCTTCCCGCCAATCCGCGCGAGGAATGCCTCGAGCTCCAGGCGCAGGGGTTCCGCCGAATCTCCCTTGATGGGCACCCGCTCCACGATGTCCGCCAGCGAGAGGTTGGCTGGTTCCCGGGTCAGGGAGATCCCTGCCAGTTCGACTCCGTCACGTCGGCGGAGATACTCGCCTTCACCTTTCGCCAGGTCGAGGCTGAAGTACCCGGACGGCTGAAACAGGCGCAAAGCACGGGTGCGCTCGGCGGACACCCGACTCGCGCTGATGTCGGCGCATGCACCATTGGCAAAGCGGAGCCTCGCACTCGCCATATCGACGGAGTCCGTCAGGACGGGGATTCCGATCGCGTCTACGGATTGAACCGGACTGTCCACCAGGCCCAGAACGAGATCTATGTCGTGAATCATCAGGTCGAGCATGACCGGAACATCGGTCCCGCGAGGCTGAAACGTAGCGAGTCTCTGCGAAGAGATATACCGGGGGTCTTTGAGAAGAGGCTCCACCTCACGAATCGCCGCGTTAAAACGCTCCACGTGTCCGACGGCAAGGAAGAGCCCCAGGTGCTGGGCCGTGTCGACGAGGTCATCCGCCTCGGCCAGAGTCGGTGTCAGCGGTTTCTCCACCAGCACATGGCATCCAGACTCGAGGGCCTGTTGGGTGACCGCGTGGTGGTGTGAGGTCGTAACCGCGACGACCAGCGCGTCACAGCGGGACGCGAGGGCAGGCGCATCGAAAGCCTCGACCGAAAGGTGTTCGGCCACCTGCCTCGCCCGGTCAGTGTCGCTATCCGCGACTCCAACCAGTTGGCAGTCCGATATTTCGCTCAGAATCCGCGCATGCGCCGATCCGAGCCGGCCGACTCCGACGACCCCGACCTTCAGGGCGCTCATGTGGTGATGCCGCGCTCACTTGACCGAATGAACGAGATCATGTGGTCGACCTCCGGTACGAGGTCGTCCCGTTCATCCAGCTGCTCGAGGGCCTGCGACACGTTCAGCTCGGACTGGAAGACGAGGCGGTAAGCCTCCTTGATCTGCCGAATCGTCTGTCGCTGGAACCCCCTGCGCCTCAAGCCCACGATATTCAAGCCATAGGCGGCGCACGGGCTGCCCGCTGCCATGACGTAGGGGGCGACGTCCTGCGGCAGGCGCGAGCCGCCTCCAACGAAGGCGTGGCAACCGATACGAACAAACTGATGAACTGCCGTCACGCCACCGACGATCGCCCAGTCCTCTATGACCACATGCCCGCCCATGTTCACGGAGTTGGCCAGAATGACATGGTTGCCCACCCTCGAGTCATGAGACACGTGGGCATAGGCCATAATCAGGCAATCGTCGCCGACCGTCGTGGTTCCCTCGTCAATCGTCCCGCGGTTGAGTGTGGCATACTCCCGGATCGTGGTACGGCTTCCGACACTGAGCGTGGTCGGCTCACCCGCATATTTGAGGTCCTGCGGGTCCGAACCGAGCACCGCCCCCTTGTGGATCCGGGAGTCATCCCCCACGGTCGTATCGCGTTCGATCAGGACGTGCGAGTCGATGGTGACCCGCTCTCCAATTACGACGCCGGGTCCTATGATCGAATACGGTCCCACGCACGAGGAGAGGGGGACTTCGGCTGCGGGATCGATGATCGCCGTTGGGTGAATCGCGGCGGAAGCCATGGCGCTGGGGTCGTTCACTTGTCCATCACTCTAGCCATCATGGTGGCTTCGGCTACGACATCCCCGCCAACGCGCGTCTCGCCCTGCATTCGGCACGTGCGTCCCCGAAGCTGCAGCATCCGAAGCTCGAAGAGCAGTTGATCTCCGGGCATGACGGGGCGGCGGAACTTGACCCCATCCAGGGACATGAAATAGACGACCTTGGACTGCGGGTCGTCGAATTCGTTCATCAGGAGCAGTCCCCCCGCCTGCGCCATCGCTTCGACGATCAGCACACCGGGCATGATCGGGTGTTCTGGAAAATGGCCCTGGAAGAACGGTTCGTTGATCGTGACGTTCTTGAGGCCGAGAATCCTCTTTCCTCCCTCGAACTCCAGTACCCGGTCGATCAGCAGGAACGGGTACCTGTGCGGGATGTAGTCGAGGATTCGATGAATGTCGAGGACCGGGCCGCCGTCGTCGGATCGCGCGAGCATGTTTCGAAGCCGGCGGGCGACAGAGACGTTTCCCCGATGACTGGGCCGTTCGGCGATAATGTGACCGCGTATCTGAGCACCCACCAGAGACAGGTCTCCGACCAGATCCAGTATCTTGTGCCGGACGAACTCATCGGGAAACCTGAGCGTCGTGCCTTCCGCCAGTCCATCCTCAGTCGCCACGATCGTGTTTTCGTGTGTCGCGCCAAGAGCCAAGCCC
>JABDQB010000475.1 GCA_013042495.1 Gemmatimonadota bacterium | reverse complement strand
GTACTACGTTTGGAACAACGTCGCGGTACGGGCGGATATCCGGCAGCATCACGTTCCGAACGCTCTCGAGAAGACTCGCCAGGACGCGACGGGACAGCCCGAGGTGCCGACCGCGGATCTCTTCATGAACGAGCTCAGCATCGGTGTTTCGTACTTCCTCGGGGGGCCGAAGGACTCCGACAAGGATGGGGTTTACAACCGGGGCGACCTGTGCCCGGACACGCCAGCCGGCCAGATCGTGGATGACGACGGCTGTCCGCTCGATACGGACCTGGACGGTGTCCCCAACGGGTGGGATCAGTGCCCGAACACGCCGCGCGGTGCCACGGTCGACGAGTATGGCTGCCCGTGGGATGAGGACCTCGACATGGTGCTCAACGGGATCGACCAGTGTCCCGAGACGCCGCCTGGCGCGCTGGTAGACGTCGACGGCTGCCCGTTCGACACCGACAACGACGGGTATCTCGACGGGATCGATCGCTGTCCTGACACGCCGGAAGGCGCCGAGGTGGACGATCGTGGATGCAGCGAGATCCAGGAGGGAATCCAGGAAGGACTGCTGGTCCTCCACAACGTCTATTTCAACTTCGACGAGGATACGATGCGGCCCGAGTCGATGCCGATCGTTGACGAAGTCGGACTGGCCCTGCTGCAGCGGCCCGGAATCAAGTTCGAAATCCAGGGCCACACCGACGCAGTCGGCTCGGTGGAGTACAACCAGACGCTGAGCGACGAGCGGGCGAACACGGTACTCACGTACTTGATCGAGAATTTCCCCGAACTCGACGCATCGCTGTACTCGGCGCGCGGCGTTGGCGAGAGCCGGCCGAGAGCGACGAACGAGACGCCCGAGGGACGGCAGGAGAACCGGCGCGTGGAGCTCCACGAGATCGACTGACCTGTCAGATTGGGACCGTCAACGAGAGCCGGCCGGGGTCACCCCCGGCCGGTTTCTTCATCGTGCTGAGCTCGCTGGGGTGGCCCTGCCCGGTCCAAGCGCTCTAAGGGAAGAAGCCAGGCGGCTCCGCGGCCTCGGCGAACTCCCACCCGATCCAGAACACCAGGCGGGCGAGCCGGGCCGTCTTCTCGTAGTCGAGCCTGTCCGCCTCGTCCGAGGCCTGGTGATAGTCCTCGTGCAGGCCGCTCGTGAGGAAGAGCACCGGCACGCCGTAGGGGATGAACGGCGCCTGGTCCGACCGGTTGACCAGATTCTCTCCGGGCCACGGATCGATCAGCAAGTTCATGTTGAGCTCGGGATGCGCGTCGGCCACCCGGTCAGCACGCTCGAAGATGTCGGAATCGAGCTGGTAGATCGCGGCCACCGTGTCGGTCCAGTTCCGGCCCACCATGTCAAGGTTAATCATGGTGATTACGTCGCCGATCGGCGCCTCCTGACTGCCGGCATAGTACCGGGACCCGAGCAGTCCTCTCTCTTCCCCACTGAAGAAGACGAAAAGGACCGAACGCCGTGGCGCGACATTGAGGTCGGCGAATGCCTCGGCGAGTTCGAGGACGCTGGCCGTGCCCGATCCGTTGTCGTCCGCGCCGTTGTAGATCGAGTCGCCCGCGACCGGGGTGCGGATTCCGACGTGGTCGAAATGGGCGCCGATCACCAGGTACTCGTTCCTGAGGACCGGGTCCGATCCCGGAAGGCGCCCGATGACGTTGATCGACCGCACCGTGTCTTCTGGGGCCGCGAAGAACCACTGCAGGTACGGGCAGAGTCCTTCCGCAATGTCCCGGACGACGCATTCGGCCTGTTCATCGGTTCCGCCCGGCTGCAGGCCCAGCCGGTCCATTTCGGCCGCCAGATAACCGCCAGCCTTCAAGAGCTCCGGGCTGGGCGTCCACCGGCCCATCATCGAGTCGTCGGCGATGATCCCGACGCGCGTTGTCAGGTCCGCCGCGGTGATCGTGGCCACGGCGGCCGCTCCGTCCGGGGGCGGGTCCGCGAGGAGGGGCGTCTCGGGTAGATCCGGCGTGTCATCCCCAGTCGGCCCATCCGAACTTCCGCAGCCTGCCAAGGTGAGAGCCGCCATGAGAGCGA
Source organism: Gemmatimonadota bacterium (assembly GCA_013042495.1). Lineage (GTDB taxonomy): Bacteria > Gemmatimonadota > Gemmatimonadetes > Palauibacterales > Palauibacteraceae > Benthicola. Next base: position 567 of record JABDQB010000475.1, on the reverse strand, counting down.
CAAACGCCAGCGTGGTGGCCGGCGCGACGGTCCGACGGTACCGGCCCTCGGCCGGACCAGCGTGCATCTTCCACATATTCCCTCCCGACCGTCCGCGGCGCGTCAGGCAGACGCCCAAACCGGATCGGCCTCCATATCTACAACGTATGAGGACCGCTTTTCCTCACCGTTGTTGCAACGTGCCTTGACGAAGTACAGCGGCCTGCAAGTTCGGCTCCACACGTCCACAGGCGATCGATTGACGGTCATCGTGATCTCAGAGTCCGTCCCGATCGATGCCTCGTTCTGGCGCGGCCCCAACTGGCCCAGGCCGCGATTCGGCGGAGGCCCTTCAAATGGTCGAGGTCGAGCCTGTAGCCTGCCTCCCGCAGACCGGCGTGATCGGCGAATGCCCTCGTAACGAGAAGCTGGTGGCCCGGATCAAGTTCCTTGGCCCACGCGTCAATACGCGTTGCGTCCGGCCCCCGATTGAAGGACGAGCGATCGTACCACACGCCGTCCATCGTGATGGCTCTCTCGCCCGCATGCGGGAGTTTGTGCGGAGCGATCATGGAACTCGTCCACGGC
>JABDQB010000472.1 GCA_013042495.1 Gemmatimonadota bacterium | reverse complement strand
CCGTACGGCCGTCCCACGCGGTCCAGCGCCTGCTTGAGGTCCGCTTCCGCCCGATCCCACACTTCGTCAGCCCCGATCCGCTTTTCCGGACGCGTCGAGAAATCGAGTCGGTACTCGAGGCCCAGGGTGCCCATGACTTCGTCGATCAGGTCGATGCACGTGAAGATCTCGTCCTCTACCTGGTCCGGAGTACAGAACAGGTGACCGTCGTCCATCGTGAGCATTCGCACGCGCAGCAACCCGTGCAGGGTCCCGGAACGCTCGTAGCGGTATACATTCGCAATCTCGGAAAGGCGTAGCGGGAGGTCCCGGTAGCTCCGCTGCCGGGCCGCGTAGATCATGGTATGACCCGGGCAGTTCATGGGCTTCACACGGAACGCCTCTCCCTCACCGTCCTCCTGCATGCTCGGATACATGTTCTCGGCGTAGGCCGGGAGATGACCGGACTTTCGGAACAATGCTTCGCTGGCCACGTGCGGAGTGTAGACGAACTCGTAGTCCTGCTTCAGAAGCAGATCCTCGATCCACCGTCGGAGTCTCATCTGGATTCGAGCGCCCTTCGGATGCCACGCCACCAGACCAGGCCCGAACTCCTCGTGGAAGCTGAACAGGTCGAGATCCTGACCTAGCTTCCGGTGATCCCTCTTCTTCGCCTCCTCGAGCTGAGTCAGATAGGCCGAAAGCGCCTTCTTGTCATAAAACGCGGTCCCGTAGATGCGTTGCAGCATCTGGCGAGTCTCGTCACCCCTCCAGTACGCACCGGCCCCGGTCAGCAGTTTGAAGTGCTTGATCTCACCCGTGGACGCCACGTGCGGGCCTCGGCAGAGATCCGTGAACGGTCCGTCCGTGTAGGTCGAGATCGTCTCGTCCTCCGGTATCTCTGCCAGCCGCTCCAGTTTCAACGGATCGTCTGCGAAGAGGTCCTCGGCTTCCCGCCGGTCCACCTCGCGGCGCTCGAAGGCGTACCCCTGTTTCACCACCTCGCCCATTCGGGCCTCGATCTTCTCCAGATCCTCGGGCGTGAACGGTTCGGGCACGTCGAAGTCGTAGTAGAAACCGTTGTCGATCGGCGGACCGAAACCGATCCCAGCACCTGGATAGAGTTCCCGGACGGCCGTCGCCAGGACATGCGCCGTGGAGTGACGGAGGGCGTAGAGAGCGTCAGCGTCATCGTCTCCCCGAGTTACGATCGCCACCTCGGCGCCGTCAGGAAGCGGACGGTTCAGGTCCCACAACTCGCCTTCCACCTTCGCGGCCACGGCAGCGCGGGCAAGACCCGGACCGATCGAGGTCGCGAGATCGGCGGCCGACGAGCCGGCGGGAAGCTCCTTCAGTGATCCGTCGGGGAGGGAAACCCTCAGCATGGATTCGCTCATCGCTTACCCGTCGATGATTCGAGTGATCGGTGGCAGCCCACGGCGACTCGCGTGCGCGAGGACCGCGACGACGAGGAAAGAAGGTAGAATGTGCCCGACCGGTTGACCAGCGGCCGCGATCAGGAGTCTTCGGGCGCCAATTCGATGCGGTCCGGCAGGTTGGGCACCACACAGAGAAATTCGAACGGACCCGAATTCGCCGCCTGGTAGTAGTGAGGTACCCCTGCCGGTATGAAGACCACGTCGCCAGCCGATACTTCGTATACGTCCTCTCCGATCCCGATGCGCGCCCTTCCCCGGAGCACGTATTGCTCGTGCTCCACCGTGTTCGTGTGGCGCGGCATCCCACCACCCGGCTGCATGATGAACCGCCTCATCTGGAAATTGGGTCCCGTGTCACCACCGATCAGGATCTGCCGCTCGGTTTCCGAGCCGGCCGCCACTTGCTCGACCGGTACATCCTCGACTCGTCTCACAAACACGCGCAACCTGCCTTCCCTGGGGTACTGTCCACGTCTCGTGCCGCCAAGAACGTTTCAGTCTCTGAGGATCCCGTATCTACTGACCGTGACCCGGTCCGCGCCCAGTATGACCCAGATCTTTGCCCCGAGCTGACCGGCCAGTCGATCGTTCACATCCAGCCGAACCGTGGAGCCGTCGTCCTTTCGGATGAAGAAGCCAACGTCGTCCTCTGCCAGGATCCCGACCACAGGCACCTCGCCATCGACCGAGAGGATCCGGTACTCGGACACCCGCAGGGCCGGACCGAAGTCGGAGCTGGTCGGCACTCCCGAGACCCATACTTCGGCCCCGGCTGCTCGCCCGATCTCCGCTTCGTAGTCGCCAACGACGACCACGGACTCGTCACCCTGAATCACGGTGCGCACCGCGGCCTCGCTTCCGAGGCGGCGCACCGTACCGCGCGCCGTCGCCTCCGACGTACCGGCCGCCGGACCGCTCTCGACAACCGCTGTTCGCGAGCAGGACGCCGACACCGTCGCAAGTGCAACGACCCCGACCACCGTGAAGAACCTTCGCATGGCATCGTCTCCATTCGTTTCGTTCGCCAGCCGGCAAGGGCGTGACGCGCAGATGACCGCCGCTCCTAGACCTCTTCGTCCAGGCCCTGCAACAAGTCGAACCAGTAGCCAAGATACTTCCACGACCCCCAGTCCGCGTATACCTGCTGCGCTTCCTCGTCAGAGGGCGCCCGTCCTTCGAAGTAGCGTCTCGAGACAAACGCCCGGTACACGGAATCGATCGCCAGATGGTCGTACCGTCCGAGAAGCATGAGCAGCGTCGCGGCCGCGTACGGGCCGACTCCCTTGATGTCGAGAAGTGCACGCCGGATTTCCTCGGTACTCTCCTGAGCGGTGCACAGTTCTTCGAGGTTCAGAGTTCCCCCCGCGACGCGCTCGGCCAGCTCTCGGATATACGGCGCCCGGTAACCGAGACGGACCGCTGAGAGGGCCTGACCGTCGGCCGAGGCTATGGCCAAGGGCGTGGGAAACGAGTTCGGAAGGGCGCCGGGGCCTTCGCCACTGAGGGGTCCTGCATCCCCCAGACGCTGCGTGAGGCCTCGGACCATGGCCCTGGTGCCTCCCCACTGTACGTTCGTGGTGCAGATGGTCTTCACCGCGTCCTCGAACACCGACGGAGATCTGAGCAACCGCCCCAGCCCACGACTGGCCGGCCTCCATCGCGTCCCCGCCTTCCGGCACCTCGCGTGGAACTCCGAGAGGTCTTCGTCGATGCGAAGCATCCGGCGGACCGAAGCGCGGACGGCGCTGCGCTCGTCCGGGCTCAGTTCACCCTCGTGCGTGATGTCGGCTCGAATTCGCGGGCGAGCGGCGGACCCTGCCGCCCTCACACGCAGATGAACCACACGTCCGCACCCAAGTCGCTCCGTCCGGGTGAGGGTCTCGTGATCGGCGTCCCACCGGTTGGGGTCGAGGACGGCCCAGCCGTGCGAGTATACGGTTCCGGCGAAGTCGAACGGAGCGATGGCCCCGGTCGTGATCTTCGTGGTGCTGAGTGCGCCCCCAACCGCCTGGTCTGACGACCTCAGTACACCCGCTCCGTTCCGTCCGTCATCACTCGACGCACCCGGACTTGGCCGGCACGGGACATCTCCAACAGCCACAAGCTCTCGTCGGGGCCGACCATTCCGCCTGACGGCGCCCAGCCTTCCGGGGAGCGCGCGATGACCGACTCGGTTCCGTCGATGTCGATTCGAATGACTGCCGCGCCCGCATAGGACGCCACGTAGATCCGGCCCTCCCGATCCAGCCACAGGCCGAGCAGTGCGTGACGATCCGCGACATCGACGACTCTCGGCGTCACGCGAGACAGGTTCGATTTCCAAACGACGGCTTGCTGGCGGCGCGGCTCCGCGCGCAGAAGATCCCACCCCGCCGTGATCACCACCCGGGTGTCCGGCGTCGGCAGAGCGAAGCCCGGTTCAGGCCGCGGCAGGGTCGTCCGGCTCACGCGTCCCGTCGCGCCGACACGCACGAGAGCTGGCCCGCCCGAGTGCTGCAGGATGTACGCGACTCCCATACGGTCGCGAACGAAGCCGAAGTCTCCGTAATCCCAAAGGTAGCCCGCCCTCATGGGAATGACGTCAGAGAGGGTTCCGTCCGGGTCGAGTCGCCACACCCTGTGATAAGGCCGACCCGTCGCGTCGTCGTTCGTCGCGTCCTCTCCGTACAGGCGATTCTCGGAATCGATGTACAGCTGGTGAGTATGGACGCCGATCACTGCGATGGTGCGGGTGCCGGTCGGCGAGATTCGCCACACGTTCTGAAGGTCGGAGTAGTAG
>JABDQB010000471.1 GCA_013042495.1 Gemmatimonadota bacterium | reverse complement strand
GGTCGTGAGCTGCAGGGTCTCGAACGGGATGGCCTGGCTGGCCTCGTAGCACGCGATCAGGGCCACCGGAAGGAGGAATGTACCTGCACGCAGGAGCGTGACCTCACGACCCCGGATCCGCTCACCCAGGAGCCCGAGCACGGTCCCGCTGACTGCGAAACCGAGCAGGGCCATGCTGATGATCATGTAGGCGAAGTGGTGCCACTGCGCGATCGAGAAGACGCGAACCAGGGCGATCTCGAACGCGATGCCCGTCGCGCCGATCAGGAGGACCCCTGCCTCCAGGCGACGGTGCGAGGTCGGCTCAGTCACTCGCCACGGGTCAGCGGGACGAATCGGACCGCACCCATGTTCCACTGGATCACGCTTCCGTCCGCCTGTTTCTCCACCAGCATCAGGGACTGTACCTGGAACGGCCCGCCGACCGGTATCACCATACGGGCGCCGGGCTTGAGCTGTTCGACGAGCGGCGGGGGAATGTGGCTTGCCGCCGCCGTGACCACGATTCCGTCGAACGGGGGATGGTCCGGCCAGCCGAAGTAACCATCTCCGATCGCCCCGCGGACGTGCCCGTACCCGAGCTCGGCGAGCCGGTGGCGCGCGCTCTCACCGAGCGGCTGGATGATTTCGACCGTGTATACACTGTCCGCGATCTCGGCCAGAACCGCCGCCTGATAGCCGGAGCCTGTTCCGATCTCGAGCACGACGTCGCCTGGACCGATTTCCAGCAACGCCGTCATCGCAGCCACGATGTAGGGTTGCGAGATGGTCTGGCCGTGTCCGATGGGCAGGGGCCGGTCGGCATAGGCGCGCCGCACGTCGCCCGCCCGAACGAACTTGTGGCGCGGTACGGAGCGCATCGTCCGGAGCACCGCCGTATCGCGTACCGGCTCGCGTCCGCCGAGAGCCGACTCGATCTGCCGGCTCACCATCGCATGACGTGCTTCCCGGTAGTCCTCCGACTCCTGGAGAGGCAGGGCGGCTCCGAGCGCAGCCACCGCTACGACGAGAGGCGACATCCGCAAGCTTGGCCACATCGTCTTACGTCTTGGAGTCGGTCTTCGCGAAGAATCCGCTCAGGAGCTGGTGCGTGTGCGTATCTCCGCACTCGGGGCACTTTGGCTCCTTCCTGGTCTTCTCATGCTCCGAGATGAGCTGGCTGACCGTGAAGGTCGCGCGGCACGCTTCGCACTGGTACTCGTAGAAGGCCATGGGACAAACCTCCTCCGGGGGTTACGGCGAGTCGGGTCGCGGGGTAAGCGAGCGAGCTCGCCGAAGGACACTTACCCCTAATCTACGGAGCCCGGGCCGTGCTGCCACACGAAGCTCACCTATTCGATCACCCGGGCCGTATGGGCCACACCGTCCGGACGGGTCCCTGCCGGGAGGTAACCGATCACCGCGCCGGACTCGAGCTCGATCACCGCCACGCGGTCCTGCAGACTGAGCGTCTGGAACACGTACTTGCCGTCGGCGGAGAACACCACGCTCTGCGGTCCTGCGTCTGGGAAGGAAACGCGCGCTGTCTCGGAGCGGCTCTCCACGTCCACGATTCGGAGCTCGTTCCCGCGCAGGTCCGGCAGCAAGGCGGTACGGCCGTCTTCACTGAAAACGATCCGGTAGGGCCACCCGAAGCCCTCCAGTGCCTGTGTGACTTCGCCGCTTTGGGTATCAACCACGGATACGACGCCGAGATCGTTGCTCCCGACCCAGACCTCGGACCCGTCCGGGGTGACGCCGACGGCCTCCGGCGTTACCGGCACTTTGAACTTCCGCACCGATGCTCCGCGGGCCACCTCGATCTCGGTGACCGTCGCGTCCCTGATGTCGCTCGTATAGATGAGGTCCGCGCTGCCCGGAATGGCCAGCATGTGCGACACGTCCCCCTCGGTCGGAAGCTCAGACACGATCTCGCCGGTCTCCACGTTCACCAGGACCACGTGACGGCTCTGCTCCGTCGTCACGGCCACCACGTCATCGCCGGGCATGAACGCGATTCCGTGCGGGCGCCGGTGATC
>JABDQB010000468.1 GCA_013042495.1 Gemmatimonadota bacterium | reverse complement strand
TCGATCAACTGACCGCGGCCTTCGGGTCGATGGGCGAGACCCTGGTCGCCTGGACACCGCGGGTGGCACTCGGCCTGCTTCTCCTGGTCCTTGCCCTGGTTGGCGCCAAGATCGTCGAGCGGGTGCTGCGGTCGGTTCTGACGCGTCTGAAGTTCGACCAGGTCCTGGCCCGCGCCGGGATCGATCGATTCCTGAGACGAGTCGGCGTTCGCCAGGAGCTCAACCAGTTCCTGCCACGACTCGTGTACTACCTCCTGTTGATCCTGTTCGCCAAGACGGCAGCGGATGCGTTGGGGCTGGCCGCCATTTCGGAAGCGATCGGGGCCTTCACCAGCTACCTGCCCAACATCGTCGCGGCGCTCCTCATCCTGATCCTGGGAAGTGCCGCCGCGCAGTTCGCGGGCAGGGCCGTGTCCGACGCGGCCGAGAGCTCCGGGATTGACTTCGCATCGACTCTGGGTCAGCTGGTTTCCGGCGTCCTGTTGTTCGTCCTCGGGATCATGGCCCTCTCCCAGCTGAAGATTGACACGGACATGATCCGGCTCGTGTCGATGGGCGCCATGGCGGGTCTCGCCATCGCCTTCGGGCTGTCGTTCGGACTCGGTTCCAGGGATATCACGCGCAACATCATCGCGGGCTTCTACGCGCGTAAGACGTTCGCGCTGGGTGAGGAAATCGAAATTCGAGGCGAGAGAGGGATCCTCGAATCGGTCACCCCGACACAGACCCTGATCCGGCAGGCGGACCGGTTGGTGGCGGTCCCCAATGCCGTCTTCCTGGACGATGTGGTGAAGCAGTAGGGCCGTGCTCTGACGGCGGCGGGAGCGGCAGGGGCGCGAAGAAGGGGCGGACCGTACGACACGGCCCGCCCCTTCGTGTGTGGACCTATTCAGATCTTTGCGATGGGTACCCTCAGTCCCCCGCCTCGATCTTGGTGCGTGTCTTCAGAAGTTGAAGGCGGCTGTTCACGACGTCGCGCTCCGCCTTGGCCACCTTTGCCCGTAACTCGGCGCGGTCCTTCTGCGCTTCCAGAGTCCGCTTTTCGAGTTCGTTCACCCGGCGCTCGAGGGTACGGGTTTCCGCCCCCAGACCCGATCCACGATCTCTGAGCTGGTCGCGGGCCTTCGCAAGCTCCAGCTCGAGTTCAGCCGCCTTCCTCGTCGAGACCGCCAGTTTCAGGGCTTTGTCCCAGGCGCTGATCTCCTTCCGTCGCAGCTCACGGCGTTTCTCCAGGAGTTGCTTCGCGCCCTCCGCGAGCTTCTTGTCGGACTCCAGCACGACCGCGTCCGCCTCGCGGTCATCGTTCTTGGCCACCTTCAGGCGCGCCTTGATCGCGTCGATCTCGCGCTTCTGTGCTTCGAGCTGATCCCGGGCCAGACGCTCCAGTTCCTCAGCGCTGCGCTTCTCCTCGCTCGCTCGCGTTTCGTCTCGCCGGCTCGTTTCGATGTTCGCCCGGATGTCGTCCTGGCTGCGAATCGGAACAAGAACCAGGAACTCGTCCAGAGCGAGCCGATAGTGCTGAGTTCGCTGGATTTCCTGCGGCATCTCCTGATCGGGCTGCCCCGTCTGGACCGCGGCCTCCGGCTCGGCATCCCTCTGATTCGAAGGGACGCTGGACGGAAACGGCTGCTGGGCTTGAAGCGGCAACGTAACGAAAAGCATGCCTGCCGCCGCCAATAGCGCCCTGTGCTTCATGATTGACCTCCATGAGGATTCCCAAGGCCTTCGGACGACATTGTCGCCCGGACCTTTCGCTTCCATAGACAGAAAGCGAAGTGCCGAGTCACATCCCTCTGATGGAAATCTACGACTTCAGACCTCCTGTCGCCCAGAACCTGGAGATACCTGTCAAAGCAAAAGGCCGGCCCCTCGAGGGACCGGCCTTCTTGCATTGCGGCCTTGCCGGACTGGGTCCGGCCGGGCCTCCCGCGCCTTACGGCGTGTGAATGCCCGTCGCCTTGGCCGACAGTTCGGCCAGAGTCTTCTGGCTGGACCCACCACCCGTTACGGTGACCGGGTCGGTGTGGCACTGATAGCAGACGAAGTCCAGCGTCACCCCTTCCGCCGCCGTCTCGACCAGCAGGCCGTCCGCGCTGAAGAAGTAGTCCTTGTTGAACTCGCCCGGATTGATCGTGAAGATGTGCGTCTGCACGTCACCCACGAAGTTCGGATTGGACGCGTCGGCCACGGCCGACTTCGTCGCCTGACTCATGTGACAGGTGATGCAGGCCGCGTCACTGGCGTTGTCGCCCTCGATAGGCACCAGGTGGTTGTTCGTCGCCGCCTGGTTCGGGTGGCAGCCCGCGCAGCTCAGAATGAAGCCACCCTTGTCATACCGCGTCCCGAGGTGCGGATCGTGGCAGTCGTTGCAGCCCGTGATGCCAGTGCCAATGTGCGCCGAGTTGGCAAACTCATTGTACTGCTCGTGGTGGCGGATGAAACCGCCGCTGGCCGGAATGGCAGCGCCGATTCCGCCCCGATTGTGACAGCTTCCACAGAACTCGTCCGACGTGTCCGTCGTGAGCGCGGCTCCCGACGATACGTGGTCGACGCCCGGTCCGTGGCACTGCTCGCAACTGATTCCCTGCTCCTCGAACGTGCCAAAGAGCCCCGTGAGTCCGTCCTGGTTGTTGGTCGGATCGCCGTCGTCGGAATCCAGCCAACCGGTGGTGTGGCAGGTTCCGCAGTCGTATGGCTTCAGCGCACCCGCATTGTAGTCCGTGAACGTGCTCGGCAGCAGGTTCCACTGGTTCATGCCGGCCGCCGGAGTGTAGATATAGCCGCCGTTAAAGGCTTCCGTTCCGATGAACCGGGCCTTCCATCCGTAGCCACCGATCACGTAGCTCACGTCAGTCCAGGCAACACCAGCCGGCAGCTGCACGCCAGGACCGTTCGGATAGACCCGCGGTACTCCGTCCACCACCTTGTTCAGCTTGTACGGGTGTCCCGAGTTGTTGAACACCTCGTCGAAGTAAGTGGGGTGGCAGTCGCCGCAGACCGAGCCCATGACGTAGCCGCGTTCGGAAAACTGGACCACCGCAAAGACGTCCGTGGTCTCATCTTCCCCCGTAAGGCCGCCGGCATCATTTGCCACGCCCTTGATGACGACCCCGTACAGGGCCTCGCTCGGGGTGGTCCAATCGTAGCTCATGCCCTGGAC
>JABDQB010000463.1 GCA_013042495.1 Gemmatimonadota bacterium | reverse complement strand
CGGGGTCCCCGGTGCGAGCCTGGGTGGAAGGCCTCGGCTCCGACGAAGCGACCGGCCCGTTGGCGCCTGCGGTTACGGCCCTGGATACCGAGATCTCATCGGGGGATGGGATCGAGCCGATGCCGACGGCCATTTCGCTCGAGCCACTGCAAGGTCGCCTGGTCGTCAATCTGCAGGGCTTCGGTCGGAATAGTAATGTACATGTGAGGCTCACGGATGCGCGCAGAGCCTCGGTTCGGGTGGAGGGCACGCCCGAGGTGCCGCGGTTCGTGACGGGACCGGGCACACTGGAAGTGATCGGCGCCAGGGAAGGCGAGATATGGGTGGAGCTGCCTCGATCGGTTCGCGATGCCGTCGTCCAGGTGGACGGCGAAGCCGCGGTGCGCGTCGAGGATGGCCGCCTGGTCATCCTGCGTCCGGTGTCGGACTCCCTGCAGGGAGACGTGGTGTTCCGGATCGGGGGCTAGCCGACCGGACCGGGGTCGAGGGTTGATATGACGGGCCTGTTGGCGCTGGTAGCCGGCCTCAGCCTCGCCGTCCAGGCGGCGCCCCAGGGGTCCGTCCGCGGCCAGGTCCGGGAGGTGGCGGGCGAAGCGCCGCTGGCCGGCGCCGCAGTTCGAATCGTGGACCTCGATCGGTTGACGATCACCGACGAGCACGGCCACTACATCCTTTCCGACGTACCCGCCGGCGAACATCGAATCCGAGCCTCGATCATCGGGCATTCTTCGCTGGAAGTGGTGCTGAGCGTTCCGGAGAATGGGCACCTCGCGGTCGACTTCATCCTCACCACCCAGCCCGTCGAGTTGCCGCCCGTCACCGCCGAGGGAGTACCCGATCCGGTGCCCGATCCGTCCGCCCTCTCGCCGGAGATGGTGCCCGCAACCGGCACGGCGGTGGTGCGCGTGCTCGACGCTTCTCCCGGCGTCTCGGAGACGGGCATCGCGGCAACGGCGTTGGCCCTCCTCGCCTCGAATCCTCCTTCCGCGGAGAACATCCTGTTCGTGCGAGGATCCGGCACGGCGCTGGATCTCGTCCTGCTGGACGGGGCTCCCGTGCACTCGCCGCTGCAGATCGGGGGTCTGCTGGACCCCGGCCTTCCGGCCACCGTGGCGAACGCCACCCGCTGGCACGGGGGAGCCCCGGCCCGTTTCGACGGGGGACTGTCCGAAGTCCTGAGCCTGGAGAGCTTCGGCAGTCCGGAAGGTTTGCCGACGGCCGTGGCGTTCGTCGACCTCGTCTCGGCGGGCACCACGTTTCGGACCGGCGGCGGCCCCGCTCGAGCCTCGTTCTCGGCCCGAAGCCTGCACGGGGGAGCGACGGGAGCCTTCGTCGATGGAGCCTTTCCTCAGCGCTATGCCGACGTGCTGACGCGGCTGGACGTGGGGATGTCCGCAACGGACACGTTGATGGTCACGGGCTTCTGGAATCGCGAGAGCGTGGTCCTCCCCGGTTCGCGCTCACTTGACGAGGGGCCGGAATGGGGCAACCAGGCAGGCTCGATACGCTTTCGCAGCAGGTCGGACCTGGGGCTCCTGGAGGCGGGCGTCTCGACCGGTGAGTTCCGCAACCAACTGCCGATCGGCGCGGTTGATCCGGTACTCGCGTCAGGCACCACCAAGCGTACCCGCGTGACCCTGGACATTCTGGGTGACCAGAGGCGGGTACGATACGGATTCGGAATGCACCTGGATCGCCTGGCGCTTTCCACGGTCTTTGCCGAGGGCCCGGCAGGTCAGCGGCTGGAGTTCGGGCAGGCCAACTCGGCGGTAGCTCTCGCCGGGTACTTCGACACCGGTCTCCGGGTGGCGAGAGGGCTGCGGATTTCGGCCGGCGTTCGCGGCAACCTCTACTCGGGTCGACTGGGGGGAGCGCTGTCGCCACGGGCCCGGCTCGAGTGGAACGCTTCCGAGAACCTCCTCATGACGGTCTCTGCGGGACAGTACCATCAGCTCGTGGTGGCGCCGGATACGTCGGTTTCCGCGTCCGCCGCGCTCCTGGCGTCAACGGAGGCCCAGCAGCTGGGGGCCGTGTTCACGACCATCTCGCCGGCGGAGGCTTCCCATTTCGTCGTCGGCTTTTCCCATTCCGCCGCGCCCGGTGAGCAACTGGCGCTTCAGGGCTATTGGAAGACTTCGAGCGGCCTGCCGGTGCTCGGCGGAGCCGACCTTCAGAACGCGGGATTCGATCTATGGCTAACCCAGCCGGCCGGTCGGGTCGTGATATGGGGCAACTACTCGATGGCCTGGGCATGGACGGAACTCGTGGCCGGTGAACGCACGGACATATTCTCGGGCAGGCATTATCTGCGGGCCGGGGCGATGGCGGATCTCGGGAAAGGTCTTCGATTCGATGCGGACATCGCCTACGGAGCGGGGCTCGAGTTCGGCGAGATTCCGCGGCCGGGTCCGTCCAACCTGTCGGCCGTGCCCGGCGGCCCGGCGAGCCAGGGCGGCTCCACGGCGTCCTTTTCGACCATACCGGGCCCCGGGCCCATTACGATTCCGGCGATTCTCGTGACGGTCCCGGAGGGCCAGTACATCCGCCTCAACCTGCGGGTCACCGCGCGCCTCGACAGCCATCTGTTCGGCCGCAGAACCAGTTTCTATCCCTACGTGCGCGTGATCAACGCCCTCGATCGGGCGGACGCCATGTTCTATCAGTTCGACCAGGCGGCGGACCCGACTCCGCGGGCCTTCGGGGCCATACCGATCCTGCCGGTCATCGGCGTGGAGTGGCGCATGTAGAGCCCCCCGGGGCCGCGACTCTGGCCCTACGAGAGAGCGCCCTTCAGCAGGAACGAGACATCGCTTCCCGGCTCGATCTCCACCGGGTCCGCCTGGCGGGCGAACAGGCGTCCTCCGTTCCGCCCCATCACCCTGGCCGCGTCGCCCTCCACTCGCAGCATCGCGCCTTCCCTGAGTCCGAGGACCGGCTGCGAGTTGAAGTGGTGGAATTCGGCGATCCGGGTCTCGCGTGTCTCTCCCATGTGGGTCGATCCGGGGTCCGGGTCGAGGTAGTGCGGATTGATGTTGAAGGGCACGAGACCGAGGGATTCGAAGCTCGCAGGCTCGACGATCGGCATGTCGTTCGTCGTCCCGATCGTCATTCCCGCCAGGTTGGAGCCCGCGCTGGAGCCCATGTAAGGCATTCCGGTCAGCGCCCGTTGTCGCAGCGGTTCGAGCACTCCGGCCTCGTAGAGGACACGCAGCAGTACGAACGTGTTGCCCCCACCGACGAACACGCCCTCGGAAGCGTTTACGGCGGCCACCGGATCTGCGAACTCATGAAGGCCCGCGAGGCCGATCCCCATCTCGCCAAAGCGAGTTCGGGCCAGCTCCGTGTAGGCCTCGTGACTGATCCCGCCAGGTCGCGCGAAAGGCACGAACAGGATCGAGGCGCGGCCGGCGAAGAACGCCTGGATGTCGGGCTCCGCGTATTCGAGGAATCGGGTGCCGTGCACGGTTGAGGTGCTGAGCAAAAGGATATCACGCACGATTCAGCTCCATGCGGTTCGGGGTTGGTCCCAGGGGCAAGCCGCCGGACGGCCGTCGGCAAAGTATCGGCCGCCAACCGTGCTTGCGAGGCACGCGGCTCCCCATTCTGTTACGGCCCATGCAGGAGATGGCCGTTTCCCCGCACGACACGACCGAACTGGCCGCGTCATTCCTCCAGGCCGCGATCACGTTCGGGCTCGTGATGGTCTGTGGCTATCTGTATGCCCGGTACCGGAAGCCGTACTTCGCGATCTGGGCTCTGGCCTGGTGGCTCTACTCCATCCGCCTCGTCGTCATCATAGCGTTCCTGGTGACCGAGGTCTGGAACCTGCTGTACTGGCACCAGGTGCTCACGGGATGGACGGCGCTCGTCTTCCTGTGGTCCGCGCTCGTGTTCTCGCAACGCCTCGAGTGGCGGCGCGCGTACTGGCTGCTCGTCCTGTTTCCTCCCCTGTGGTCGTATATAGCCATCTACCGTCTCGACAACTTCCTCCTGGCCGCCGGTCCGGCCGTCGCGTTCCTGAGTCTCGCGACCCTGTGGACCGGGGTGATCCTCTGGAGACACCACAGGCAGATCGGATCGCTCCCGGCCGCACTCATGGCATGGGCCTTCTTCCTGTGGAGCCTGCATCACCTCGACTACCCGTTCCTGCGCGCACGCGGCGCCTGGAACCCGTGGGGCTACTACCTGGATATCGTGTTCGAGCTGGCGATCGGAGCGGCGATTCTCCTGCTGGTGGTCGAGGATCAGTACCGCGGGCTGTCCGTTCTCTCGGCCTTGTCCGCCGATTTGCAGAGCGGGCGCGACGAGGACGAGGTTCTGAGCGCTCTCCTTGCCCGACCCTTGACCCTGCCCGGTGTGCGCGGAAGCGCCATGTACCTGCTGTCGGCCGGGACCGTGGTTCGAGGGGTGGGTGTGTGCGCGGCGTGGGAGCGGTCGAGTCCCTCGGGGGCGGCGAACGCGGCGATCGGCCGGGTGATCCAGACCGGGCAACCCGAGGTGATGCG
>JABDQB010000454.1 GCA_013042495.1 Gemmatimonadota bacterium | reverse complement strand
GCCGGTTGGGAGGCGGTTTCGCGGCTTCGTCACAGGCGACGGCCGACGGCCCGCTGATCGTTCTATACGCCATCGACCTGGACGCGGTCGAAGCCAAGATCAGGGACCACGGAGGCCAGATCACACGCGACACGTTCGAGTTTCCGGGCGGCCGGCGGTTCCACTTCGTGGATCCCGGTGGAAACGAGCTGGCGGTCTGGTCGGATCGATAAATGTTGCTGAATCAAGCAACCCTGAGGGGCATCGAGGACGGCTTCATCACTCTGGCCTTTCGAAGATGGCGGCGACCCACGGTGAAGACCGGCGGGACTCTCCTCACGTCCATCGGCCAGCTATCGGTCGAGTCCGTGGACGAGGTGGCACTGGACGCTATTGCGGAATGGGAAGCGATTGCAGCCGGCTTCTCTTCTCTCGAAGCGCTGCGGTCTCAATTGACGGCGCGTCCCGCGGGCGAGTTCTACCGGGTTCGACTCTCCATGGCCGGTCCCGACCCACGCATCGCCTTGCGCCAGGAGATTCCCTCCGCGGACGAGATGGAGGTTCTCGCGGGCAAACTGGACCGCTTCGACTCGCGCAGCGTCTCAGGGCCCTGGACGGCCCGCGGGCTGGAGGTCATACGAGATCATCCAGGGGAGCGAGCCGCGGACCTGGCCGTGGAGGTTGGGATGGACCGGGACCCATTCAAGCGCAACGTTCGCAAGCTCAAGGCGCTTGGCCTTACGGAGAGCCTCGAGGTCGGATATCGGCTGTCGCCGCGTGGAAGGGCAGTTGTCGAGCGAATGAATAGGTGAACGCATTGGGTAGAACGGGAGCGCTGGTATCGATCACAGGTTGGCTCGCATGGCTGACCTTCGTTCCACCCGTTGGCGCGCAAGAACCGCCGGATTCGGTGCCCGCGGGGCTGCTCGGCCGCTGGGCGGGAGCCGCGATCCAGAATGGTACGCCGAGCCTTCTGGAGCTCGACTTCAGCCTCGACGCCGAAGGCCGTCTGCGAACCGAGCTCACTCTCCCGTACAATGGTTACGATCGGTTTCGGTACGACTTCACGTACACAGTCGACGGCCCGCACGACGGGACTCTCACGTCTCAGTTGTTTGGAGACGAGATGCGCCTCGTAGTAGATCTGGCGGAGGCTCATCTTCGCGGCGCAGTGACCGAAGGCGACTCCGTTACGGCGCGTGTCCACTTGCAGAAGGTGGTCCGTTTCGAGCTCCCCGCGATCGACGCCGCAGAGACTCGGTTCCCCGCCGGTCAGGATACCCTGGCCGGAGTCCTCTATTCTCCCCTCGACGCCGATCGGCCGCCCGTCGTGCTCCTCGTGACGGGCCGTGGCTACGGCACGCGGCACGAGATGTCCAATTGGGGGCGGCTCCTCGCCCGGCAGGGGATCGCGGCCCTCGCGTTCGACGGCCGGGGCACCGGCGGGTCAACGGGCGACAACGATTCAGCATCGGCAGAAGACCGTTTCGACGATGTCCGGGGGGCGCTCGACTTCTTGGCCCATCGAAACGATTTGGGGCCCGTAGGCCTGCTGGGAAATAGTGCTGCCGGCTGGATCGTCCCGACGATTGCGGCCGAGCGGGACGACGTTCGTTTCGTCGTCACACTGGTGGGTCCGGCAGAGTCGCTTGCGGATCAGCAGGGGCACGTTACGACGGCTTTCATGAGGGCTTCCGGTGAGGTCTTTACGGAAGCCGAATACGAGGAAGCGTTTGAGTACCAGCGCCGTACAGTGGTGCTTTCCCAGGAAGGGGCATCGTGGGCCGACTTCCAGCGCATCAACCGGCCGGCGCGGACGAGCAGCTGGGCGGAGCATGCGCTGATCCCCGACAGCTTGGACGCGCCCGATCTCGACTACTTTCGGCGGCGTATTGGCTTTACGAAGCCACGGTGGGAGCAGGTTCGCGTGCCTGTCCTGGCGGTCTACGGTGAAGACGATGTGGTCGTGCCGCCCGAGGACAACGTGCCTCTCTTGCAGGCGGCTCTGGCCGGCAACGAGGACGTGACCATCGTCGTGCTGCCCGGCGCCGACCACGCCCTCGCAAGGCCTGACGCCTGGGTCGGCGAGGGAGAGTGGCCCGACCGGTATTATCGGCCGTGGACTCGAAGTCCGTTTCTGTTCGAGACCGTCCTCGACTGGATCGCCAGCCGATTCGTCTCGCCTGAATCTGACGCGCGCTGATACTGCATGAGCATCCAGGCATCTCAGCGAATTCGGACCTTGCTCTGAGGGCTAGATCCAAGCTCCCGGAAGACCCCAAGGCTCAAAGGAAGAGGCAGTCACCATGGAGTGTCCGAATCGGGCGATGGGACTCGTCGTCGTGATTGCCCTGTCAGCCGCTTGTCAGGGACTCGAACCCACGCTCGCGGCCAAGAGCGAGGTACGACTCGGGGACTCGCCGGCCGTCGTGGCCGAGGATCTTTCACCAGGCGCAGAGTACACGCTCGATGTCGAGCTGACCGATGCGCTCGGCCGCGTGTGGCAGTCTTCCGCAAGCTTTCGCGCCGACGAATCCGGACGGATCGACCTCGCTCGGGATGCACCGGTGGCTGGCCCGTATGACGGGCCGAATCCGTTTGGCCTTCTCTCGGCTTTGCGCATGCCGGTTCCGACCCCTGAGAACTGGGAGCCGCCGACGCCGCGTGACTTCAATGAGATCGTCTTCGCCCTCCGGCGGGACGGCGTAGAGGTTGCTTCGTCGATGACGCGTCAATGGATATTCCCCCCGGGGGTGCAGAGCCAGCGGATCGGTGGAGGTATCGTAGCGGAGATCTTCCTGGGCACCGGCGCATCGAACGCGCCGGGCATCTTGCTCCTGGGGGGGTCCGGCGGAGGCATGGCCTGGGCGCGGCGCACGGCCGCTCTGCTGGCCGATAAGGGATTCGCGGCGATGGCTCTCTCTTACTTCAACGACCAGGCCCTTCCAGATCATCTGGTCGAGATTCCACTGGAATACGTGGAAACGGCCCTGGATTCTCTGAGATCACGTCCGGAGGTGGATTCCGCCAGCATCTCCCTGGTTGGCTATTCGAAGGGCGCCGAACTCGCCCTTCTCGTCGCATCACGCCGTCCCGACGTCGGCTCCGTCGTGGCCTTCGCCCCGGGTTCCGCAGTCTTCCAGGGGTTCAGGCCCCCTGACTACCCGGTGATTTCTTCGTGGTCTGCCCGCGGAGTAAGCCTGCCGTTTGTACCGAACGCCTACGACGAAAAGTTCTTCGATACCTTCGACGGCATGTACCTGTGGTATCGAACCCTGGGTCAGCACGACGCGTTTGCGGAAGCGGCAATACCAGTCGAGAGAATTCAGGGCGACCTGCTTCTTATCTCCGGAGCCGATGACCAGATCTGGCCGGCGACGTTCATGGGAGAGCAAATCGTCGCTCGCTTGCGCGTCAACGATTTTGCCTACGAGGTAAAGCACCTGACGTTTCCCAATGCCGGTCATGGCATAGCGGCACCTCCGGGCGAGCCGTTGACCGGGGTTGCCGATAGGCTCGGAGGAACTCCGCAGGGGAACGGCATGGCGCGCCTGGAGGGCTGGCGAGCGGTGATCGAATTCCTCGGACGCGGAGACGTCGATGAGCCTGGACAGGATTAGAGTTCTGAAGACGGGAGGTCGCCGTCTACTGGCCGGCCTCATAGCTGCGTTGGCCTGTCTGACCGGCTGCTCGGAAGCTCCGACGCGGGTCGAATCCGCATCGCTGGTTCTCGAAGGTTGTCGCGTCATCACGATGCGCTCTTCGGATGTGCTCGAAGGGGTGACGATCGTGGTGAACGCGGATACCATCGCCGCGATGGGATCTGACGGGACGCTGCTCGTCCCTGACTCAGTCCCACGATTGGACTGCAAAGGAGACTTCGTGCTTCCCGGGCTCACGGATGCCCACGTTCACATCGGCCATCCCACCGAGTTGATTTCCTACCTTCTGTCGGGGGTGACTACGGTCTTCAATCTGGGAGGGGATCACATCGATCTCTTCTCGGGCGACCGCCTCGACGTTCTGCAGCTTCAGGACTCCGTGGCCGCCGGACGATATCCCGGACCGACGATCTACTCCGCGGGCCAGGCACTGGACGGTGATCCTCCCACGGGTCCCTACCAGCTCGGGCTGGCATCGGCTGAAGAGGCGGCAGAGGCCGTCAGACAGCAGTTCGAACGAGGCTTCGACTTTATCAAGGTCTACGACGGACTCGACGAGACGGTCCACACCGCGATCGT
>JABDQB010000452.1 GCA_013042495.1 Gemmatimonadota bacterium | reverse complement strand
GTACTCGTCCCGGTGGAGTTCGCCCGGCTCGAACCAAAAGAACCCCTCTTCGACCGTGTTCATGGATCCACGGATCTCCGAATCCGTGAGCGCCTCATTGCCGGCGATCTCGACTCTAGCAAGAGCGAGCCTCGGACCCTCATTGACCCGGAACGTGAGCTCCAGCTGGTCCAAACCGCGCGGATCCGGCGCGAGGGCCGTGTCGACCGTGGCCTGGGGGAAACCCTCCTGCCCGAGCAACTTCAGAATCATGGCCCGCGCCCGGGCGATCTTGGACGGGTCGAGCGCGGCGCCACCGACCAGCCCGACCGTGTCCGTTACGGTACCGTCACTGGCGTGATCGAGGCCCTCGAATCGGTAGGACCCGACGACAGGGCGCTCCACCACATCGATGTAGAAGATCGCCGGCGTGAAGGGCGTCACCCTGACCTGTACGTCAGAGAACTCTCCGGTCGCGAAGAGCCGCTGGATGGATTCCTGAACGCCGGGCCCGTTGACGACCTCGCCCACGCGGATCTGGGCGAGCCGTTGGATGCCCTCCGCCGAATAGCGGGAGTTGCCCCGCACGACAATGCTGTCGACGGTGACGGAAAGGGGCTCTTCCTGGCCCACCAACGGAGCGACCCTCGCCGTTGTCATTGCGGCGAGGGCCACGAGCCCGACTGCGATTCGGCTAGGTTTCACGTGGCGGATGTATGCGATGCCGCCCGGAAGACCAGGGATTCAGAGTCCTTCGCGAGCTCCACGACGATCTCATCTCCCGGAGCGAACTCGGCCATCAAGATTTTTTCTGAAAGCGCGTCTTCGATATACCGCTGAATCGTCCTCTTCAAGGGACGCGCACCGAACTTTGTATCGTATCCGCGGTCCACCAGGAAATCCACGGCTGCATCGTCCACGTTCAGCGTAAGCTCTTCGTCTGCCAGGCGTCTCTGAACTTCGCGAAGCATGATGTGAACGATTTGCCCGATCTGCTCCTTCGACAGCGGGTGAAAGACGATGACCTCGTCGAGCCGATTGAGAAACTCTGGGGTGAAGGTTCGATCCACCTCATCTCGCACCTTCTCAGCCATTCGGTCGTACTGAATCTCCGACTCACCCGTCTCGAAGCCGAGGTTCGACGTAGAGGCGATCTCTCGCGCTCCGACGTTCGATGTCATGATGAGGACCGTATTCTTGAAATCGATCACCCGACCGTAATTGTCGGTGAGCCGTCCTTCATCCAGGACCTGCAGCAGGATATTGAACACATCCGGGTGCGCCTTTTCGATCTCGTCGAGCAGGACCACCGCGTACGGGCGACGCCGCACCGCCTTCGTGAGGGCGCCGCTGTCCTCATAGCCCACGTAGCCCGGAGGCGCCCCTATCAGGCGACTGACGGAGAACTTCTCCATGTATTCCGACATGTCGACCCGAATCAGCGCCTGATCGTCCGCAAACAGGAACCGCGCCAGCTGCCTCGCGAGTTCGGTCTTCCCCACACCAGTCGGGCCACAGAACACAAAGGACCCGATCGGGCGATCAGGATCCTTCAGCCCCGCGCGCGTGCGCCGGATCGCCCTGCTGATGGCCTGGATCGCCTCGTGCTGGCCGACCACGCTCTCGTGCAGCTCCTCCTCCATTCTCAAGAGCCGCTGGGTCTCCTCCTCGCGAAGCCTGCTGACGGGGATACCTGTCCAGCGCGACACGATGAACGCGATTTCCTCCTCCGTCACGATTGGACGAGTCTCTCGCTGCTCCTTCGCCCACTCCTCCTTCGTGCGCCGGATCTCGGACAGGAGCTCCTTCTCGCGATCGCGAAGCATGGCCGCACCCTCGAAGTCCTGGTTGCGGATCGCTGCGTCCTTCCGACCGGACAACTCGTCCATTTCCGACTGCAGGGTCTGAACTTCCGCTGGCGGCACCTGGGCTCCCAGGCGTGACCGGGCTCCCGCCTCATCGATAACGTCGATCGCCTTGTCAGGCAGAAACCGGTCCGTGATGTATCGGTCCGCGAGCTTGGCCGCCGCCTCGAGCGAAGAGTCGGGAACGTCGACGTTGTGATGATCCTCGTAGTGCTTCCGAAGCCCCTTGAGGATCTCCAGCGTCTCGTCGACCGACGGAGCCTCAACGATCACGGTCTGGAAGCGGCGCTCGAGGGCTCCGTCCTTTTCGATATGCTTACGATACTCGTTCAGCGTAGAGGCCCCCACGCACTGCAGTTCACCCCGCGCCAACGCGGGCTTGAGCATGTTGGACGCGTCTATGGCCCCCTCGGCCGCACCGGCCCCGACGAGTGTATGAAGCTCATCGATGAAGAGGATCACCCCTTCGTTCTGAGAAATCTCGTTCACGATGGCCTTGAGTCGTTCCTCGAACTGGCCCCGGTACTTGGTGCCGGCGATTACCGCGGCCATGTCCAGCGCAAGGACACGATGATCCTTGAGGCTGTCCGGGATGTCGCCGCGGTCGATCTTCTGGGCCAGCCCCTCCACGATGGCCGTCTTGCCGACTCCCGGCTCTCCAATGAGAACGGGATTGTTCTTCTTCCGGCGCGACAGTACTTCCATGACACGCTCGATCTCGGGCTGGCGGCCAATCGTCGGGTCGAGGGCCCCTTCGTGCGCCAGTTCCGTAAGATCTCGGCAGAAATGATCGAGTGCCGGAGTCTTGGACTTGGAGTCCCCCCGCGGCGCTGCGGGAGCCGGCGCGGCGCCCGGTTCTGCGACGGCGCCTTCGCTACCGAGGAGTTTCAGCATTTCGGCGCGCGCTTCCTCGAGACCAATGCCGAGTTCTCCCAGCACCTTGGCGGCAAGCCCCTTTTCTTCGCGAAGCAGGCCCAGCAACAGGTGCTCTGTCCCCACGTAGCTATGGTTCAGCTCGCGAGCCTCCGCCATGCCG
>JABDQB010000451.1 GCA_013042495.1 Gemmatimonadota bacterium | reverse complement strand
GATTGACGGCCCCCGATTCCCGGCGCACGCGCGACATAGGTTTCGCGTCGAGTGTCGCGACGAATGGGAACAAATCCATACAGCGGCGGTGCGAATGCTCGACAGACTTCTGGCGCGCGAAATCGGCAAGCGACCGGCGACGGTACGCCTGCAGGGCAGGGTCCTGTTTCTGACCGAGGACCCCGAACTCATCCGCCGGCAGCTGGCCGGAGAGGATCTGGAGTGGGACCCGTCCATTCCGCTCCGCAATGACATCAGCACGGACGAGATTACTCCGGGCTGGGTCTGCTACTACTACGACGAGATGCTCGGCCAGTATCCATACGTGGGGCTCCTGTGCCAGGGCGAGCACCCGGTAGCCAAGGGTGGCGTGATCGGCGGGGGATTCGTGGCTGCCGTCTCCGGCAAGCGGCGAGGTAAGGGGTCGAGCCGCGAGGCCGCGCCGTACGCGGAGAGGGCGGCCGGCATTCGCGTCGTGATCGCCGAGAACATCGAACGAATCTACCGCGAGAACTGCGAGAATCTGGGTATCCTCACCTCGACCGACTTTTCCCTGATCGATCGTATCCGGCAGGGCGAGGAAATTCCGCTCGAGGCCTTCATCGGAAACGCGGGCCAGATCCAACGTGACATCATCGAGTACGGTGGATTGCTGGACTATGCGGTCGCGCGTCTCAAGGGCCTGGTCCAGGTTCCGGCCGTCATCACCGACCCGAACCGTCCGATGACGATATCCGAGAAGATTCTCGCCCGGCACTGGGTCGCCGATCTGGCATCCGATGAAGTAGGCGTGGATGGCGTCGCGCCGGGCGATGCCGGCTTCGTGCGCACGGACATCCGGTTCAGTCACGAGTACGTGACTCCAATGGCCTCAACGTTCTGGGAGGCGTTCGCGGGTGAGGACGCAGGCCTGAACGAACCGGAGAGCATCTACTTCTTCCGCGACCACCTGGCCTTTCTGGACCAGGTCATAAGCGAAGAGAAGAAGGCGGTCGGTCTTCTGGATGCGGCGCACGGACTGCACGATCGGCAGCGCGAGTTCGCGGCCAAACAGGGAATCCGCCTCCACGGTGAACTTCCGGACCGAATTGGGTCGGAAGCCATCTGCCACGTGAAAGTTTTGGGCGACTACGCACTTCCGGGCCAGGTCGTGGTGGGCAGCGACTCGCACACTCCGCACTCCGGTGCCCTGGGGTGCTTCGCGTTCGGTGTCGGCACCACGGCGCTCGTCAATTCCTGGGCAACACGCGACGTGCGACTCCGCGTCCCCGCATCGGTCCGAATCGAGATCACGGGTCGCAAACCCGACAACGTCACGGCCAAGGACATGATGATCGAGGTGTTGCGGCATCCCTACGTGCGCGGCGGAGACGCAATCGGGAAGATCCTCGAGTACACCGGCGAAGCCGTGCGTGCGTTGAGCATCGACGAACGGGCCACCCTGACGAACATGGCCGCGGAAGTGGGCGGTTTCACTGGAATCGTGGCGCCGGACGAGACGACGATCGAGTGGCTGGTGGCGCACCGCGGAATGCCGCGCCTCGAAGCGGAGGCCCTGGCGAGCGGGATGCACAGCGACGAGGACGCCGAATACGAGTGGACCATGACCATCGACGCGTCTCAGTTGAGGCCCATGGTGGCTACCCCGGGAGATCCGGGGAACGGTGTACCGATCGACGAGCTCGAGGGTGAGGTCGCGGTGGACATCGTCTACGCCGGTTCGTGCACCGGCGCGAAGTGGCACGACATCGAAATGGCGGCCGAGGTGGTCCGGGATGCCCTGGCGAAGGGACGCCGGGTGCCTGACTCCATCCAGGCGTGGTTGCAGTACGGGTCACTGGAGGTCGAGGAATTCGCCCGAGAACGAGGATACCACGACCTGTTCGTCGAGGCGGGAATCGACGTGCTGCCCCCCGGGTGCGGAGCGTGCATCAACGCCGGCCCCGGCGTCAGTTTCGACGCGGAGACCGTCACGGTCAGCTCCATCAACCGCAATTATCCCGGACGTAGCGGGCCCGGACAGGTCTACCTGGCGAGTCCGTATACGGTCCTGGCCTCGGCCTTCGCCGGGAGGATCGTAGCGTTCGAGTAGACGGGCCTCGAAGGGGATCTCGGTTCCTTCGGGTTTCGACGTCAGCGCGGATAGCCCGGGCCAGGACTCAGACCTCGATCTTGTCGATGTCCAGGTTCTCCCAGTCCACGTCCTTGATGGCATCGTCTCCTGCCGTGAGTTCGGCGGGGCCCGGCCCGACCGCCGCCTTGCCCTTCGCCTTCCTGCTGGCCCGGAGACGTCCGCCCACCCAGCCCAGAAGCATTCCGGCGGCGAGAGGCACGAGCAGGAGCAGCGCCACGGTGGTGGTGACCGTGGTGAAGAACAGGTTGATCGTCACCGGGTCCATGTTCAGGAACGCGAAGAACACGACCGCCACGGCTACGATCAGCAGTAGAATCTGCTGAATGGAGAGCAAGGTCTTCTTGATGTCGGCCATGTCAGTTGCCTCCGTTCCTGCTCGTCAGCTTCGTGTTCAGCGTGCGCCACGCAATGCCGCGAGGGCCTCATCGGCTGCCCAGCGGCGCACGACCGGCTTCCAAACCCACCCGAAGGCGGAGGCCAGCGGGCCCGGCCGGAGCTCCGAAAGCATTCGGCCTGCCTCGGCATCGGCCAGCTCGCGGAGCCGCGCCTTGCCGGCTGCCGGGATCGAATCGAAGCCGGGATCGATCTTGTCGACCCGATAGTCTGCCTTGTCACCAGGATCGTACGAGATCACATCCTGGAGGGTTTCCTCGATCACGCGCCGGGCGTCACGCCGGCCGGCCCGGAAGTCGTTGGCCCGCCAGTCACGATGGAAGAAACCTCCAAAGTGACCCAGAAAATCTCCAGCCAGCGCCTGTCCATCCTTGGGCGCTACGAGGTACAGGGGAAGCACGTCCTTGTCCTGCAAACCCGCTGCGGCTTCCAGCACGAAGACCAGCTTCGCGAGCCGGGCACGCGCAGCGCGCGAGTCGGCGCTCGAAAGCGCCGTGGAATAAGCCGGGTCGGCCTCGATTCGCTCGACCGCTGCGTCCAGGTAGTCACCGGCTGGATCGTCGGACCCGCCCCCGATCGTTCCATCCTCCGCGACGCGCACTTCGGCCACGTGCTCGGCCAGCTCACCGATATACCGGCCCAGGGCGAAGGCCCCGGGGTCTGCCAGGTCGGGGGCCAGGTCGGGAAGCCGCTCGACCAGCGCCCGCAGGATCTCGAGGCGTGTGTTGATCCGGTTCGCGGTAGCCCAGTCACGTGCCGCGCCCTGACCGAGCACGGCTTTCGCGAGCGCCGAGGCCATACCGCCGAGCGTGCTGGGCGGGCCCTCGAAACCGTGGTGGCCCGGCCCGGCGCTCTCGAGGGCGGGTTCGACGAACAGATACCGTCGATCCTGCCCCTGGTGACCGCCGTCCATTTCGACGAGATCACGGGCGAGACCCAGCGGCGCGTTATCGAACAAGCCGCCATCCAGGTACCACATGTCCGCTTTGCCGTCCGGTCCGACGGTAAGGCGGGCTCCGGGATAATCCGAGGAACTGCGCCCGATGCGGCGCGGTGGAAACGCGAACGGAAAGCTGGCGGAAGCGACCGCGGCATCGGCCACCTCGCCCCACACGGGAGCTCCGGCGCGGCTGTCCTTCGTCAACTCGAAGCGGATGGAATCCGTGTGGACGCGGGTACCGAACGACCTGTCGGGCTCGTTCAAGAACCGGTAACGCCGGTCATACGGGACACCGTAAAGGTTCGCCAGGGTGAAGCCGAGTCGAATCGGCTTGCCCCCCGCCGGTGACGGCTCGTCGTCAGCCGCCGGGCCGGAATCGACCAGGCCCCGGGCGAGCTCGTCCAGGACCGAAACGTCCAGCCAACCTTGTCGCTGCGGCCGCGCCGGGTCGAGGAGCACGGAAGCGTCGGCTGCCTCGACCCACGCCTTCTCGATCCACGGAAGCAGGTTCCGGTTGACGGAGAGACATCTGGCGGCCAGTGCGGCGTTCAGAGCGCCGGCAGATGCGCCCGTGAGGACGTCGATGACGACCGTGCCCTTGCGCCGGTTTCCCTCGACGGCGCGAATGACTTCGGACAACGCCCCACCGATGTAGGAACCAAGTGATGCGCCGCCTCCGAGTACCAGTGCGATCCGTGTCATATGTCTTCCCATGAGGGTTTGATTTGGGGAGCCAAAGTGTTTCCGGCCACCTTCGCAGGCAAGCTCGGGGACCCGGATGCGGAGCCCTGGGAACCATTGGAGGGGGTCTGGCGTTACACCCATTCAGACGACCCGGAGATGGCCGTCTGACGTGTTTCGCGCCGAGTACGGTATGAGCCTCGCCGTCACTTGCCGGAGCCGCCAGGCGGCCACTTCTTATTGTGGGCCTCTAGGGCCTCGGAATCTCCAGCCCAAGAAGACCGCCCGCGTCCTGTCCCTTGCCGTCCACCCAAAGAGACCAATGCAGGTGCGGTCCGGTGACGCGACCGGTGGCTCCGGCCCGGCCGATAAGGTCGCCTGGATCGACCATGTCCCCCTCCGAGACCAGTATCTCGGACAGGTGAAAGTAACCCGTGTACACTCCCAACCCGTGATCCACGAAGACCCCGTTGCCGGAGAAGTAGAAGTCTCCAGCAAGCACGATCTTTCCGCGTCCGGCGGCATGAACCGGCGTTCCTACCTGCCCCCGCAGGTCAAGTCCGGTGTGCCGGCTCTGAAGCTCTCCGTTGAAGGTCCTCTTCTGCCCGAACTCGGCGGTTACGTCGTAAGGGCGGGGTGACTCGAAGGCCCCTTCGAGCAACCACTCCGGTGAGGCATGATCGAGCACGGCCCGAAACTGCGCGCGGTCCCGGGCGATGCGATCCTGGACCTCGGGGGGAGGAGACGAATACCTGGGGGCCACGCTCAGCGTCGTCTCGTCCCAATCCCGAGCTGCAACCTGCAGGTCCACCGCCTGACGGTACATCGAACCGTCGCCGAATCGGAACTCGAGATCCAACTGCTGCTGCCCCTCGGTGTCGAACGGCACGGCGGCGAAGCCGACCCACTCCTTGCCGATCCGGCCAAACCGGACGACCCCATCCGCAAACCGGCCGACCACGGCCTCGGGCTCCAGCCCACCCCGTGGAGAGAGCACGCGAAACGCAATGGCGGAGCCCTCGGTGGGTGCGGCGGGCGTCCAGACGATGCCGAAAGGCAACACCGAGCGTTCTCGGGGCTCGGCGGCCTCGGAGCGGATCACGGCGACCAGCGAGTCGAAGTCGAACTCGGAATCGATAGGTGTCGGCTCCGCGGCCTGCGCCTCCGATTCTGTTTCGTCTTCGGGCAGTGTGGCCAGCACCGCAGGGGTGCCTTCAACTTCTTCGGCCACCGTTTGACCGGTGCTGGCGCAGCTGCCGAACACCAGCGCCAGGAGCGCGGTCAGAGGAACCTTCGTCCATGGTTGAACCCGTGGATGCCAGATCATGGGGAGAGGATGAGTCGCCGCCGTCCGTGCGGCAAGGAGGTGCCCGCGGAAGGTGCCCGATGTGGCCGGGAGAGGCGCAAAAACAAGCAACTTGTTGCTCGCCCGGGTCCCCGCGGGTACCTTTTTTTCACTTGGTCGGGCTGTGGTCTGGCAGCCTGCGTTTCCGCCACCCGCTCAGGGGTCGTGATAGCATGCACGTGTTCGAGAAGTGCGCGAACTTTTCCATCGCCCGGGACCTGCGGGCTGTTGGAATGTATCCGTACTTCCAGAGGATCGAGTCTTCGGCTGACACGGAGGTCGTCATCGACGGCCACCGGAAGGTCATGGTGGGCTCCAACAACTACATGGGGCTCACACACGATCCGAGGATCATCGAGGCCGCCAAGGCGGCCCTCGACAAGTACGGTAGCGGCTGCACGGGAAGCCGGTTTCTCAACGGCAACCTGGATCTGCACGATCAGCTGGAGGAGGACCTGGCCGACCTCGTCGGCAAGGAAGGCGCCCTCGTCTTCAGCACGGGCTATCAGACCAATCTGGGTACCATCAGCGCCCTGAGCGGTCGCAACGACACGGTGTTTCTGGACAAGCTCGACCACGCCTGCATCCAGGACGGGGCGCGATTGGGCTTCGGTGAGGTGCAGCGGTTCAGACACGGCGATTTCGACCACCTCGAACGGCTGCTCGAGGCGGCCGACGACGGCCGCGGCAAGATGATTGTCGTGGACGGCGTATTCAGCATGGAAGGCGACATCATCGACCTTCCCAACCTGATCCCGCTGGCGAAGAAGTATTCGGCGGCCATAATGGTGGACGACGCTCATTCCCTGGGCGTACTCGGGCCGCACGGGGCCGGCACCGCGGCGCACTTCGGTCTGACCGACGAGGTGGACCTGATCACCGGAACGTTCAGCAAGTCAATGGCCTCGATCGGGGGCTTCGTGGCCGCGGACGCAGTGGTGATCGACTACCTGCGCAACAATGCCCGGGCCCTGATGTTCAGCGCGAGCATGCCGCCCGCGTCCGTCGCCACCGTGATCAAGGCCGTGGAGATCATTCGGGCCGAGCCCGAGCGACAGGAACGCCTGTGGGCCAACACCCGCCGCATGATGAAGGAGCTCACCATCCTGGGCTTCGACATCGGGCCCACCGAGACGCCCGTGGTCCCGATTCTCATCGGTGCGATGGAGAAGACGTTCCAGGTCTGGCGCGACCTGTTCGACGCAGGGGTGTTCACGAACCCGGTGGCAGCGCCGGCAGTCCCCGAAGGCAGGTGCTTGCTGCGCACCAGCTACATGGCGACGCACACCGACGAGCAGCTGGACTTCGTGTTGGAACATCTCGAACGGGTGGGCAAAAAGTACGGAATCATCGGCCAGGGAATCGAGGTAGCGTGACGGCGTCTCTGGACATCCAGGTCGTTCCCGCGGACGGCAAGAAGGAGTTCCGCCGGTTTCTCGACCTCCCGTATCGAATCTATGAAGAGGACCCGAACTGGGTCGCTCCGCTCCTCCGGGACATGAAGGTCATGTTCGACCGGGAGAAGCACCCTTTCCACCAGCATTCAGACGTCCAACCGTTCGTCGCGATCCGTGGCGGCGAGACGGTCGGGCGCATCGCCGCGATCCACAATCGCAACCACATCGAGTACCACGGAGAATCCGTCGGGTTCTTCGGGTTCTTCGAGTGCGTGGACGAGCAGAAAGTGGCGAACGCGCTCCTGAGCACCGCAGCCGATTGGCTGAAGGATCGTGGCCTGGAGGTCATCAGGGGTCCGGCCAGCTTTTCCACGAACGAGATGGCCGCTCTGCTAGTGGATGGGTTCGATCGTCCGGCTACCATCATGATGCCTTACAACCCTGACTATTACGAAGACCTGATCGCGAATGCGGGTTTTCGCGCCGCCATGGACATGGTGGCGTACTACCTGGACAACAACGTGCCGCCCGAGTTCCTCCTCAAGCGCGAGGAGCGGCTCGCGAAGAGGCTCAATGTCTCGCTTCGCACGTTGCGTAAGGAAGACTTCTCGGCCGAGCTGGACCGCGTCCTGCTCGTGTACAACAAGGCGTGGGAGAAGAACTGGGGCTTCGTGCCGATGACGGATGCCGAGATCCGGTTCATGGCCGACGAGCTCAAGGTGGCCGTGATGAAGGACCCGGAGCAGGTCATCTTCGTCGAAAACGAGGAGGGCGAGCCGATCGGTTTCGCCCTGTGGCTGAAGGACTACAACCAGGCCCTGATCAAGGCGCGCGGTCGGCTGTTTCCGTTTGGCCTTCTGAAGGTCCTCCGGAGATCGAAGAAGATCGACATGTGCCGGGTGCTGACTCTCGGCCTCGTCGAAGAGTACCGGGGGAAAGGGATCGACTCCCTCTTGATCCTGCGGATCTTCCGGGAAGGGACGGCGAAGGGGATGTCTGCCGGGGAGTTCGGCTGGATCCTCGAGCACAACTATCCGATGCG
>JABDQB010000068.1 GCA_013042495.1 Gemmatimonadota bacterium | reverse complement strand
GGCCGAGGGTTACGCGGCGCGCGGTGATGTGCTGTGGTCTGCCCTGTATGGATTCCGTCACGAAGAGACAGCGAGAAATCTGAAACGGGCAATAGCGCTCAATCCGAACCTGAGCGACGCTCACGATGACCTGGCAGGGGTCTACAGCCATGTGGGCCTGCTGGATGAAGCTCTGGAAGAGACGCTGATTGCGCAGTCTCTCGACCCACTGAGTGTGTACGCCCAGTTCAGACGGGGCCTGATTCAGCTGTGGAGCGGCGAGTTCCATAGCGCGTTCGCAGCCCTGGAGCCCCTTCCGGTGTGGGCATCACCGTATGCGGCGGAGGCACTCCTGCGGCTTGGAAGAACCGATGACGCGGTGCGTCTCATTGAAGCAGCAGGCTCCGAGGAGCTCGGAGAGGGTGACCCGCTTCTGAACAGCCTTCGCGCGATCGCATATGCCGTCGAGGGTGACGGTGCTGCAGTTGAACAGAAGGTGCAGATTGCGCTGGCCGGCCGGGCCTCTTTCGCCCACGCGCATCACATCGAGTACAACGTCGGTGTCGCCTACGCGGTGCTCGGCAGCCATGAAAAAGCCGTCGAATGGCTGCGCCGCGCTGCCACGAATGGATTTCCCTGCCTCCCCTATTTTGAACGAGATGACTTCTTGCAGGAGCTGCGCAGCGACCCCGAGTTCCGTGACCTGCTCGACTGGCTCCGTGCCGAGCAAGACCGTCTGCGAGAGGCGATCTAGCCGATGGCGTTCCGCTCGGGCAGTGTCCACAGCGCTCCGGGCACTCCAAGTCTCTTTCCCCTATATTGATCTCACCCCCTCGTCCCCCAGGAGGCGTTGATGGCAGATCTGCTGGAACGTCTCAAGTCAGCACTCGTCGAGCGCTACGCAATCGATCGTGAAATCGGTCGGGGCGGCATGGCGACCGTGTACCTGGCCGAGGACATCAAGCACGACCGCCAGGTAGCGATCAAGGTCCTGCACCCCGAACTGTCGGCCAGCGTAGGCGCAGAGAGGTTCCTTCAGGAGATCCGGACGGTCGCTCGTCTCAATCATCCCCACATACTTCCCGTACACGACTCTGGCGACGCGGATGGCCTTCTCTACTACGCGATGCCGTACGTGGAGGGTGAGAGCCTGCGGCAGCTGCTGGACCGGAAGAGGCAGCTCTCGATCGAAGAGACGGTGCGGATGGGCGTGGAGGTGGCGGATGCGCTGGACTACGCGCATCGACAGGGTGTCATCCACAGGGACATCAAGCCGGGGAACATCCTCCTGTCCGAGGGTCACGCGGTGCTCGCGGACTTCGGCATTGCCAGGGCCGTCTCGGCAGCGAGGGACGAACGCGTAACGCGGACGGGACTCGGAGTCGGCACACCGCTGTACTCGAGTCCCGAGCAGGCCACGGCGGACGAGACTCTCGATGGCCGCACCGACATCTACTCACTCGGCGTCGTGCTGTACGAGACGCTGGCAGGCGAAGTACCGCTAGGCGGTGCCACACCGCAGTCGATCCAGGCGAAGCGCCTCAGCCAGACACCGACCCCCCTGCCCGTTCTCCGCGACACGGTTCCGCCTCTCCTGGATAGTGTGATCGCCAGGGCTCTCGCCAGGGTGCCGGCCGACCGGTTCGAGACCGCGAAGGACTTCGGAAACGCTCTGAATGCGGCAACGACGGACGCCACACCGTTGGGCAGCCTCGACCTGAGCACGACGCCGGGGATCGGGTCCGAGCCTCGGGTGAGGGCTCGTCGCCGACGCCGGGCAGTCCTGGGCGCCGGTCTGGTGGCCACCAGCCTCGTCGCGTTTGGAGCGATTGCGGGGTATAAGGCTCTAAGTGGTACCGATACGGCCGAGGAATCTCGCGGTCCCACCGATGCACAGATCAGGGAATCCCGTCAGCTCTACCTGAAAGCCGATGCAGAGTTTGACGCCGCCATGAGCGGATCGGCGCTTCCAGGCCCCGGATGGATGGCGGCGGCGGCGCTGTTCGACTCAGCGACCCATCTGGATCCTTCCAACGCACAGGCGTGGGCCGGACTGGCGAAGACCTACGCGATGCTGGGAGTCTGGGTCCTTCCCTCAGACAGTATCCTGCCGCTGGTGTCGGAGCCTGCGATGCGGGCCATCCAGCTGGACTCCACGCTGGCAGAGGCTCACGAGGCACTCGCCCTCAAGTACTGGGTCTTTGACGTCCAGTGGTTGAAGGCGCACGACGAGTTTGTCGAGGCAGCGCGTCTGGAACCGAATACACCCGATGCCGACAGGCGACTCGCCGAGGCAGCTCACATACTGACAGACCTCGGGTGGCGCGATTCGGCAATATCTACGGGCCGCCGCGCCGCGGAGTCAGGATTGCACTGGCTTCCGGCGATCGGCTACCCCGCGAGCTTGCTCAACGGGGGGGACTACGAGGCGGCGCTGACGGAAGCTCGTCGCAACCTTCGGAACGATGATCTTGCCGAATTTGTCGACGTCGTCTGGAGCTGTTCCGAAATCGAGGTGTTCGCGCTTCTGGAACTCGAGCGCTTCGACGACGCCCGGGAGGCGTTGGCACGACTGGAGCCTCGTCTGGAGCTGTATGGGGAGTGGGCCGTCCGCAGATGGATGGGACTGACGGCATACTACCACGCCAGGGCCGGTGATCCGCAGCAGGCTCAGGTCGTACTCCGTGAAGAGGACCTCGAACCAGCTGCGAAGGCAGCCGTGTACGCCTGGCTGGGCGATCTCGACCGGGCCTTTGAGTCGGTCGAGGAAGCGTTCGATTCGAGAGGATTCGTGTACTACCTGCCGTCCGATCCGGCCTACGCCCCTCTCCGCAAAGATCCACGCTTCGACCTGTTTCTGGCTCGCATGGGCCTGTCGTGCCGGTACTACGACGACGGGCACGAGTGCTTCCAGCGCTGATCCTCTGACTCATTCCGGCGTTCGAGCGGTCCACCTCATATCGTCATCGTGTATCCGCCGTCCGGCGTCAGTGTCGTACCGGTGATGTAACTGGCCTCATCTGAGCACAGGAAGACGATGGATTGAGCGATCTCCTCCGGGCGACCCGCGCGCCGAAGATGGACATTTGGGAGAAGCCCTTCGTCGTATAGCTCATCGCCGATGATCTTCCTCGCTCTGTGATGCATCGGCGTGTCAACGAATCCCGGGCATACGAGGTTCACTCTGATTCCCTGTGGCGCCAACTCCGCGGACACGCTCGTGGTCAACCCGATCAGTCCGTGCTTTGAAGTGACATAGGCCGCGCCGGTCGGGAAGCCGAGGAAAGAATTGACCGAGCCAATGTTGACGATTGCCCTGCCCTGCCCACAGTCGAGCATGGCCCTGGCCTCGTACTTCATGCAGAGGAATGTGCCCTTCAGGTTTATGTCCAGAGCTCTGTCCCAATCGTCCTCAGCCAGATCAGTAATCCCGGCCCAAGTCCCCTCGATGCCAGCATTATTCACGGCGTAGTCGAGACGACCGAACGCTCCGATGGCGTGAGCGACCATGCGCTCCACATCCTTCGCGGCTGACACATCCGTCTGGATGGCGGTCGCAATTCCTCCGCGAGCCTCGATCTCGGCCACAAGCGAATCGAGCTCGTTCTGCCGCCGTGCGGCCACCACCACCTTCGCCCCCTTCGCGGCGAAGGCCTCGGCCGTTGCCCTTCCGATCCCGCTGCTCGCTCCGGTGATGAGTGCAACGCTATCGTTCATATCTGACATCCGAGTCCTCCTCTGTTCAACTGGTGGGTAGGAATGGCGTTACCGCCCCAGACCGACCGCTCCAATAAGCATGAGGATCTCGAGGGGGTCAATCCGAGACCTGCTGCACGACTGTTTCGCGTTCCCCAGAGGGCATCCATGGCCGACCTGCTCGAACGTCCCAGAGCAGCATTCGCCGATCGCTCAACCGTGTTGTGCGCGTACGTCGGGCCCGCCTTCTGGCCGTGACCGCGAGCGTTGAGCCAGCTACCCGAACATGACAGCAGTCTCGCCAGTTCGGTCGTGGAATGAGTGTGATCAGTTGGCCGGCCATCGCCGCCTCGCATTGCTCGACTGATTGTCGGTGAACTGCTGCACGCTCACCACAGTTGACGGCGCAGGAGCGTAGCGACATCATCCGTTCGTAGCGTCTTCACGCAAACACCTGCGCCAGACTCCCCCCTTCTGGCACATGTACCCCTTCGGTCCAGGAGGCTTACCATGCGCTGGCGAATCCCACTCGTCGCCGTCTTCGCGTCGTTCGTGGCTCTGAGCTGCGATGGAAACCCGCCGACGGCGACGCCGGAGACGGCACCGGACGCCGCTATCTTTGCCGGGCAGCCGGTAATCACCCTGGACAATGGCATGCGAATGGTCGATCTCGGTGTGCTGCAGGGAGAGAATCCCACAACACTCTCGACCGCCTACGGGATGAATCGGCAAGGAAACGTGGTAGGGGTTTCCGGTTCGTACGCGTTCCTCTGGGAGCGACGGGCAGGTTTCAAGGAACTCAATGTGGGCTGGGCGGAAGCCGTGGACATCAACGAACGTCGTCACGTAGTCGGCGACCGCGACTTCGGCTGCCCCGATCTGGCGATGGGGTTCATCTGGCGTCGAGGCATGTACCGGGATCTGGGCACTATTCTCGGGTCGGATCCCGCCCTCTGCCAGGCCGGACGCGCCGCGCTGGCCGTGAACATCCGGGTTGAGTTCGTCGGTTGGAGCGATGTGGAGCCC
>JABDQB010000443.1 GCA_013042495.1 Gemmatimonadota bacterium | reverse complement strand
CGCATGACCCCCGCTATTCCGCATACGCCGAACGAACCATCCACCTGTTCGACGGCCGCATCGTCGAGGAACGGTCGTCGGATACCAACACGGGCTGACCGTGAGCGCACACAAAGCCAGCATCCTCGTTGCCGATGACCAGGCGGACGTCCTCGCCGCACTCCGCCTGCTCCTCAAGGCCGAGAATTTCGACATCGCCACGGCTACCTCGCCTTCGGAGGTCCTGGAACTCCTGGAGCTCGATGAGTTCGACTGCCTTCTGCTGGACCTCAACTACACCCGCGACACGACGTCGGGGCAGGAAGGTCTCGATCTACTGCCCCGGATCCAGGCCCTCGATAGCACGATGCCGGTCATCGTCATGACGGCCTGGGGCAGCATTGGAAGCGCTGTGGAAGCCATGCGCCGTGGGGCGCGTGATTACGTCGAGAAGCCGTGGGACAACGATCGCCTTCTGGCGACCATCAACTCACAGCTCGTACTGGTGCAGGCCGTTCGAAGGGCCCAGTTCCTGGAGGCAGAGAACGAGATGCTCAGGGATGCCGACGTCCCCGAGATGATCGCGGACTCGAGGTCCATGAAGCCGGTCCTCCGGCTGATCGAGCGAGTCGGGCCTTCGGACGCCAACGTGCTGATCACCGGCGAACCGGGCACCGGGAAGGAAGTCGTCGCCCGCTGGCTTCACTACCGATCCCTGCGAGCTGACCGCCCCCTCATCACCGTGAATACCGGCGGTCTCTCAGAGGGGGTGTTCGAGAGCGAGATGTTCGGCCACGTCCGCGGAGCGTTCACGGATGCCAAGGCCGATCGTGTCGGCTACTTCGAGCTCGCCGGTCACGGGACGCTGTTCCTCGACGAAATCGGCAACGTTCCGCTTACCCAGCAGGCGAAGCTCCTCCGGGTGCTGGAATCGGGTGAGTTCGAACGCGTGGGATCTTCGAAAGCCCGGAAGGTGGACGTGAGAATTCTCACGGCCACGAATTCCGACCTGGAGCGCTCGGTCATCGAGGGCACTTTTCGGGAGGACCTGTACTACAGGCTGAACACGGTGGAGATAAAGCTGCCTCCGCTCCGTGAGAGGCGTGAGGACATTCCGCTGCTAGCCGCCCATTTCCTCCGGATCAGCGGTGGCAAGTACGGACGCCCGGACATGACGTTCTCGTCGGCCGCCCTGGACGCACTCATGCGGCACCCGTGGCCCGGCAACGTCCGGGAACTGAGGCATTCGGTAGAGCGAGCCGTGCTCCTGACCGAGAACCACACCGTCGACCTCGAGCACCTGGGCCTTCGCCAGGCCACAGAGGGCAGCCTGCGCCTGGAGGCGGTCCCCCTGGATGAAGCCGAGCGGATTCTGATCAGGAAGGCTCTTTCGCGGAATCGCGGAAACGTGAGCCGAGCGGCCAACGACCTGGGCCTCAGCCGCAGCGCGCTGTACCGGCGTCTCAAGCGGCACGGCCTGCACGCCTGAACCGGCCCGGAGCGAGGTCGCCATGATCCCTCGGGGCGTCACGAGGCGAATCCGGAAGCGCCTCACGTACCAGAGGGCCATTCCTCTGCTGGCGGTCCTGTCCGGGGTTCCGGCGATCATCGCCACAGTGGTTCTGGTTTGGACCGGCGATTACGCCAGCCGCACCCAGTGGACGGTCACGGTCTTCGTTCTCGGCGCCTGGACGGCGCTATTGGTGGCTATGCGAGACCGGCTGGTTCGGCCCCTCCACGCCGTGTCCAACATGCTGGAAGCCCTGCGTGAGGGAGATTATTCCCTTCGTACCCGGGCACCGGACAAGGACGACGCTCTCGGGCTGATCCTGCACGAGGTCAACCAGCTCGCCGGGTCGTTTCACGACCAGCGCCTCGACGCCCTCGAAGCATCGAAGCTTCTCACCCGGGTGATGACGGTGATCGACGTGGCCCTTTTCGCGTTCGACGATCACGACCGTCTACGGCTCCTGAACCGCGCGGGAGAGGACCTGTTGGGCCGCACCGAAGAGGTGGTGCTCGGACACACGGCAGAGGAACTGGGCCTCGGTGAGTGCCTGGGTGGCGAGACGCCGCGCGTGATGGACGTAGCGGTTGCGGACGGACTCGGTCGTTGGGAACTGCGACGCCGCAGTTTCCGGTGGGAAGGCCGGCCGCACAGACTGGTCGTGCTGGCCGATTTGAGCCAGGTGCTGCGCGAAGAGGAACGAGTCGCCTGGCAGAGACTGATCCGCGTCCTCAGCCACGAGATCAACAATTCGCTGACGCCCATCAAGTCCATCGCTTCGAGCCTCAGCGCGCTGCTCGATCGAAGAGACGACGCCGGCGACGATGAAGCAGACCTCAAGGAAGGACTGCAAGTGATCGCGGACCGGTCCGAAGCTCTGGGTCGGTTCATGTCCTCCTACGCGAGACTGGCCCGGCTGCCGCATCCACAGAAGCGCGAACTCAGCGTGCGCGAGTGGGTGCAGAGGGTGGCCAGCCTCGAAAGCCGTATGAAGGTCGAAGTCCTGGAGAGTCCGGATGTGCGTATCGAGGCGGACGGGGACCAGCTCGATCAGCTGCTAATCAACTTGCTCGACAATGCCGTGGACGCGTCGCTCGAAACGGGCGGGGGAGTCTCCATCCGCTGGGCCGACGTGGACGGCCACGTTGAAGTGAGGATCGACGACGAGGGTCCGGGACTGGCACAGACCGCCAATCTGTTCGTGCCCTTCTTTACGACGAAACCGAAGGGGTCGGGAATCGGCCTCGCCTTGAGCCGTCAGATCGTCGAAGCGCATGGCGGACGCGTTACGCTGCACAATCACACGGACGGCCCGGGGTGCGCAGCCGAAGTGTGGCTCCCGAAGCGGGCTCAGGAACCCTGACCCAGGGCCGGCAGATCAGTCGCAGTCTATCCTCCCCTCCGCAGTGGCCGGCGGAAACGCCGCGATCGTTCCTCGGAATATGGCACATCGAACACCCGATACCCTCTGATGGGTCGCCCTCGCTGACCAACCGTCACTGTCGCCGCGCATCTGCATCGCAACACCGTTGCTGAGGGTCACAGAGAGCACCGTGATTTCGCTCGCGTACGTACCCGTGCCGGTCTCTGTGAAGGTCTGTTCGACGTAGGCCTCCTGGGCCGTCTGCACGTTTCTCAGGTCCGACAGCATGGACGCCTTGTAGGCTTTGCGCGCGCTATCTCCAAGCGTCACGGTGGCGATGACGGAGAGTATGGAAATCATGGTCAAGACGACCAACATCTCGACGAGGGTGAACCCTGAATCGCGGCGACAGGTCGCGCGCATGGCCTGGCTCCTTCGGTGAGCGCCGGCCGGGGTGATTCCCGGCGGGACCTAAGTAGGCACCGCCGGTGCCACGACGCGAGCCCGGTTAGCGATCTTCGTAAGTGACCAGTTTTGTTAATGTTACAGTCATAAGTAGACTCGCATTGATTTATGCGTGCCGGAATCGATTCGCAGAATGCCCACGGGGCCGCAGACTTCAGCGGCGGTAAAGGCTGGCTGGCGGCCGGAAGTGACGCTACGGCCGGGGTTTCAAAGCGTTGAAGAGCAGTGGAAAAGTCGCCATCGACAGGCCTCGCTGTTGTGGATCGATTCCGAAGAGGACCACCTTGCCGCTTCCGAAGGGCACCTCGACCACGGCGGAAGCTCCGGCCAGGGCGCTCGCGCCATGTACCCAACCACTGAGGACCGAAGGCCGTGCGCCGTAGGTGGCCACCGACACTGCCGCGCTGTTGGCGGGAAGGTCGAAGGCGGCGCCGCCCTCGATCCACGCGGCGGTTCGCGCCCTCATGTGCCGGCCCGTACTCGTCGTCGTATCGATCACCAGGCTGACCTGAGCGCCTGGAGCGAAGAACACATCGTTTGGCTGGCCGCGCAGCCGATCCACCACCGGCAGGCCGAGTCTGTCCGAGGCCCAGGATGCGGAGCGGCCGAGGGCGACCAGGGTACCTCCCCCTTCCACGAAATCGCGCAGTGCCTGCACTCCGGCTGTACCCAGCCCTCCCGTGAACTCGACCGGCATCGACCCGGGCGCCCAACCTTCGTCGAGGACGGACGGATCCACGGAGGGTAGAACGACGCTCGTGAAGCGCCTCGCAAGATCGCCCTGCCGGATCGCCTGGTCGTGTAGTGTGGCATACGGGATTTCGTAACGGTCGAACAGCCAGCGGGTCCATCCTTCGTCCGTTGCCGGAACCCACGGCTGATACAGACCGACCAGAATTCCGGGTCTCCCCGACAGACCCTCGATGACACGGCTCCGGGGGACGGTGGTCCCGGTCTGCCGCTCCATTTCGCCCTGCGGCATGCGGCGTGTCGGCATAGCTCGTAGACCCAGGAACAACGGGAGATTGTGCGCCGTGACATCGTACGGCGCCTTCGGCGGTCCACCCGGATACTCGAGCCGGCCCGGGTAGTCCTGCGGGGCAAGTAGCATCTGTACGAACGCGGCGTACGGTTGTCGCATGTCTATGACCAGGCTTCCCGGTGGCCAGGTCCGATCTCCATCGATCAGATCGCCCTTAGAAACGTCGATTTCCACCTGCGCGGTGCGCAGGATGCGCGACAGCTCGGCGAGGCTCGCGTCGCTGCCCGGATCAGCAGGCACTACCCACGCTCGGGGCCACTTCGGCCACCCGGCCACCGCCCTTTCCGCCACGGCCGCGAAGTTGGCCAGCCATGCTTCCCTCGACGCCGAGGCGTTCCGGAGCAGCGAGAGCGCGCCGGCCTCCATGTAGCCCAGGATATCGCCCGCGCCCCAGCGACCACCCAACCATGGAATCGGATCATTCCACGTCGGGATTCCGCCTCCGGGGTCCGAGTTCTGCAACTCTCCCGGCAGGATTTCGATTGGCGTCGCGAGACGGGCTCCCGCCGTCTCGCTGAGAACGCGCACTCCCCCGTGGTAATGCGCGTACGCCCGAGCTGGACTCCACGCGTCGTAGCCGGCGTTGATCGTGACCCCCTTCTTGCCCTGGCGCAGCATGTCCCAGGCGATGGCCGTGCCGAGGGAATTCGTCGCCGCCACCAGTAGCGGGTCCACGTTGGGTTCGATGGGGTCGGTCCACGGTGGAACGAAGTAGCGACTCGCGTAGGGCCCCTGCTGGTGGATGTCGTGCACGATCTGCGGGTGCCAGATGTTGTAGACGCGTTGGACGACATTCCGCGTCTCCACCTGGGTGAACGAGTACCAATCACGGTTGTTGTCGTGCCCGGTGTAATGGTGGTACAACATGGGCGGCGGCGAGCCCTCCCACGGCATCCCGATGGACTCCCGGTACCAGTCCGCCACCAGGTCCACGCCATCCGGATTCAGGGAAGGTACGATCAGAACCACGGTCTCCCGCAGGACCTGCCGCAGCATCGTGTCCGTGGCGGCCGCGAGCCGATACGCGAGCGTCAGGGGCACGAGCGTTCCGGCTACCTCGGTTGGGTGGATCGCGGATGTGATCAGGACTATCAGGCGACCGGACTCGATCAACGCCTCGCGCGACCCCCGGTCGTCGATTCGGCGGGGGTCCGCCAGCTTCGCCTGGGTCGCCCGGATTTCCTGGAGGCGTGCGTGATTCGCCGGATCGGTGATAGTGAGAAGCAGCATCGGCCGGTCCAGCGTACTCCGCCCGATCGTGTCGAGACGGACCCGGTCGCTCTGCCGGGCCAGAACCTCCGCATACTCGGTGACCTGGCCCCAGTCCGCGACGCGACGATCCTCTCCTGGGCGAAAACCGAGATGAGCCTCCGGGGGGTCTGGTGGCAATCGCACCGTCGGAGAGACACCCGCGTCCTGACCGTAGGTCACGCTCGCGAAGGCGAGGATCGCGACGCCGGCCAGCGAGATCGACCTAGAGAACAAGAGCTGGCACCTCGGCCAGAGCGCTCACTATATGATCCGGCCTCTGCTCGGGCAGGGCCTCTTCGAGCATCGTTTCGTCGAACTTGCCTGTGCGAACCTGAATGGTCGACAGACCCGCCGCGCGACCGCCCAGCACGTCCGTTTCCAGGTCGTCTCCCACCACGGCCAATCCCTCGCGCCGAATTCCGAGCAGTGATGAAGCCGCGTCGAAGAATGCCGGGGACGGTTTGCCCACCAGCGTTGCCTGCTTCCGGATCGCGTACTCGAGGGCGGCCACGAACGGGCCGGCGTCGAGCGTCGGCCCCGCCTCCGTCAACCAGAATCGATTCCGGTGTATCGCCACCAGGCGAGCTCCGGCTCGCAGGCTTCGGAAGCCTGAGTTGAGGCGTTCGAAGGTAAAACCAGCACCGAGATCGCCCACCAGGACGGCATCGGGTCGATCATCGGTGATTTCGAAACCCGCGAAATCAGCCCGAGTCGAGTCGGCCACCAGCAGATGAATCCGCCTGACCCCCTCGTCCCTGAGCCATCGCGCGGCGGCGACCGGTGCGCTGAATACCTCCGACGAGTCCACGCGAAGACCCAGCGAACCGAGGGAAGCGACGATGTCCAACCGGGACATCCGGCTCGTGTTCGTCGTGAACAGAAACGGAACGCCCGCAGCCCGGAGTCGTTCGATCGCCTCCGAGGATCCTGGAATCAGATCGCGGCCCAGATAGACCGTTCCGTCAAGGTCGATCAACAGCCCCTCGATGGACCTCACTCTCCTGCCCCCGTTCGATTCGGGCCGGTCCCTATCTGCATTCTCATGCCACGTCCCACCTCGCTCTTGCCAGTCGATCGCCGGCCGGCGATGCTTCCGCCCCGGAGCCTTTTGCGGATCGAGGCTTCTCTGGCTGTCCTACTATTGAGACGTGACACTTTTCGCCGCAACCGACTCATCAGACCCGGAAGGAAACCGTGCCCGATCTCACTCCGTTTTGCGCACTTCGTTACAGCCGCTCCGCCGGGGATCTTTCGTTCCTCCTCGCGCCGCCCTATGACGTCATCGATCCGACCCACGCCCACGAACTCAGGACCCGGAGCGACCACAACTGCGTGCGGTTGATCCTTCCCGAAGGCTCGATTGAGGAACGCTATGTCGCTGCCGCTGAGACGCTTAACAGCTGGACTGTCGACGGAGTTCTCGGCGTGGACCCGGAGCCCTCGGTATACCTGTATCGACAGAGGTTTGAAGCGGACGGTGGGCCCAGCGAGCGCCTTGCCGTGTTCGCGGCTCTTCGGCTGACTTCCTTCGAGCAGGGCGATGTTCTTCCGCATGAGCGCACCCACACCGGACCCAAGAAGGACCGTCTCGCCCTGACGCTGGCGACACGTACGCAGCTGTCTCCGGTCTTCATGGTCGCACGGGATGGCGACGGACGACTCCACAACCTGGAGCGGGAGCTCTCGGCGACACCTCCCGATGTGGAAGCGGCCACGCCCGATGGCATCCGGCATTCGATGTGGATCGCTTCGGGAGAAGCGGGTGACGCGCTGCTCTCGGCCGCCGGCTCGCATCCCCTGCTGATCGCGGACGGACACCACCGCTACGAAACGGCCCTCGTGGCGGCAGAGACGCTTGGTGACAACGTAAAGGCCGCCTTTTTACTGGTATGTGTGGTCAGTCAGCAGGACCCGGGCCTCGTCGTGCGCCCGACACATAGAATCCTCTCGCGATTTCCGGGCGGCTCTGACGGTTCGTTCGACTGGCTCGAAAGGCTGGCCGCGTCGTTCGACCTCGAAGACCTCGGTTTCCTGACTCCCGAGGAGGCTGAGCGACGTGTTGCGGCCGCCTCTCCTGGATCGTTCGTCGTCGCGCCCGCGGGTGCTCAGAGGAAATGGCTTGCCTCCGCGCGACCCGAGGCCCTGATGCGATTCGGAGTTGCCTCCGAGCGGGCGAGGATGGCACCTGTCGTGTTCGATGAGCTGGTCCTGGGCGCCCTCTTCGAGCTCGATGCGGACGAGGCATCCCATGACGGCTTGCTCTCGTACTCCCGCAGTCCGGACGTCTGCCGGGACCTTCAGACAGGAGGCTGCGGCTTCATTCTCCCACCAGTATCCCTGGAGGACGTTTGGGCCACCGCCGCTCTCGGGGGTCGACTGCCTCCCAAGTCCACGTATTTCGAACCGAAGATGCCGTCAGGTCTGTTGTTCCGGCCGCTGTGAGCCCGCCCGGGCCCGGTCCGGTCCGGCCTTCGGAACGTTTGCCGCGACCCGCGGTCCGGCATACCTTCGGGCGCCATGAATACGACTGAGTTGGACCGGGGCGACCGGCGGGTGATTCGGGTAGCGCACAGTCCGGATTCGGACGACGCTTTCATGTTCTATGGATTGGCGTCGGGCGAAATCGATACGGCCGAGTTGGCCTTTGAGCACGAGTTGCAGGGAATCCAGGAGCTCAACGAGAGGGCGATGGCGGGCGAGCTCGAGGTCACGGCGGTGTCCATCCACGCCTACGCTTACCTGACGGATCGCTACATCCTGCTTCCGCACGGAGCGAGCATGGGTGAGGGCTACGGCCCTCGACTGGTGAGCCGGGAGTTCATGGATCGGGACCGCATTCGCGCGTCCACGATCGCGATCCCCGGCGAGCTGACGTCCGCCTACCTGGCACTCAAACTGTGGGAGCCGGCCGCCCGTACGATCGTCATGCCGTTCGACGAGATCCTCGAGGCGGTTCGCGATGGGCGGGCGGACGTGGGGTTGATCATCCACGAAGGTCAGCTCACGTACGCCGATGCCGGCCTGGTGCTCCTTGAAGATCTGGGTCGGTGGTGGAAACAGGAGACGGGCCTCCCGCTGCCGCTCGGGGGCAACGTCATCCGCCGTGATCTCGGCGCTGATCTCATCCCGCGCGTTTCCGACTACCTGCGACGCAGCATCGCATTCGCCCTCGACCACCGCGAGCAGGCGATGGACTATGCGATGGGCTTTGCGCGCGGGTTGGAACGGGAGACGGCTGATGACTTTGTCGGAATGTACGTGAACCAGCGGACGCTGGATTACGGTCCCGATGGACGCGCAGCCGTCAAGTTGTTCCTCGAACGTGGCGTCGAGGCGGGCATTCTGCCGGAGCCTGTGAGCGTGGAATTCGCCGACTAGGCCGGTATTTGCGGGTCGCCCTCGGCTTGCCGAAAGGCGTCGAGCTGAACCACGCCCAGTCCCGCGATCCGCCGCAACGTCGAACGGCGAGTTACGTACACCTCGGATTCACCCGCCAGGGCAGTGGCAATCTGAATCGCCCTGGGTAGCCCCCCCCCGATCTGTGCCTTCACCTGTGCCGCTTGCCTGGCCACCGTGGCTGACACCGGCACAACCTCCAGACCGGGCAGCGCCGCGACGAGCATTTCTACGCGCTCCGCCGTTCTTTCCTCTCCTGAGCGATAGGGCTCCACGAGGAGTTGATAGATCGTGATGGCCGAGGTGAGTCCCGCGAATTCCCGGTCTCGCAGACCACCCAGGATGACGCGGGTCAGAGGCAGGTACCTCGGGTCGCCGGCGAGGTGAAGCGCCAGGACTCCCGCATCGACATAGACGATCCCGGCATCCGACAGGACTACCCGGAAATCCTCGCTCTCACTCACCGCGCGCCTCCGGCCATAGATCGCCTCCGTCGTCGGTCAGATCCGCGAGAATCCCCTCGAGTTCGGCAACGACATCGTGCGGCTGTGCGCGCATCTCGATCACGGCGCCCGCAACTGTCACCAATAGCCTGTCTCCCGGCCTCAGTCCCAGTGCCTCCCGGGCCTCCCGCGGTACCACGATCTGGTGCTTGCTACTCATCTTCACCGATGAGGACATCCGAACCTCCGTTGCGTGTCGCTTTACTGTATAACTTTACGTCAACGGAGGCGGGGCGAAAGGGTTCCGGGGGTGACTCAGAGAACCTGGTACAGGAAGAACGCGTAGCCGCAGAGCAGCAGGATGCCCTCCCACCGGGCCACCTTGTGTCCCGTGTAGGCGAGCGGGATGAGGACGAGACAGAAGATCATGGCCGGTACGACCTGCGTCGCCACTGTGCCGGCGGTCAGTTCGAGCGGACTGATCAGCCCCGCCGTGCCGAGGACGAGGCCCAGGTTGAAAATGTTGGACCCGATCACGTTGCCGATCGCGATGTCCCCGAGCCCGCGGGCGGCGGCAGCGATCGTGGAAGCCAGCTCCGGCAGTGACGTCCCGACGGCCACCATCGTCGCGCCAACCACCTCCTCGGGGACCTGGTAAGCGATGGCGATCTTGCTGGCGGAATCGATCATCCACGAAGCGCCCGCGAGCAACAGGGCGGTGCCAAACGCCACACGCATCCAGTTCACGTACGGACGCCGGATCAGGCCTGTGTCTTTCGTGTGCGCCTCGATGCGCGCTGCCTGGAATTGCCCGGTTTCGGTCTCCGATTTGGCCCACCGCACCAGGTACAGCATGTAGACCGTGAATCCGCCGACCAGGATGAGCGCGTCCAGCTTCCCGATCACGCCGTTCGCCGCGAAGACCATGACGGCCGCGAGTACCAGGACCATCAGCGGCGCTTCGCGTTGCAGGAGCTTCCGGTGGACCATAATTGGCCGGACTATGGCTCCGAGGCCCACGATCAATCCGACGTTGGCAACCGTCGACCCCATCACGTTTCCCACGGCAATCCCGGGCTGGCCCCGCAAGACGGCAGCCGAAGATACCACCAGCTCCGGGGCGGAGGTGCCGAACGCCACGATGGTCAGGCCCACCAGCAGCGGGCTCACCCCTCGGTGCTCGGCCACGCGTGACGCTCCCCTCACCAGCCAGT
This sequence comes from Gemmatimonadota bacterium, assembly GCA_013042495.1. Lineage (GTDB taxonomy): Bacteria > Gemmatimonadota > Gemmatimonadetes > Palauibacterales > Palauibacteraceae > Benthicola. Next base: position 2,478 of record JABDQB010000443.1, on the reverse strand, counting down.
CCGCCCCCAGCGTCAACGACGTCAGGCCGACGAGGAAGAGAAGCGCATCTAGCGGTGGCAGCACGGGTCTCTCACATCAGGGAATGTGGAAAACCACGCGACCGGTTCGCGGACGCCCAGCACCGTTGTGGACAACTGTGGATAAGTGGCCACTCGAAGTACGGCTGTGCAAGTATATATCAAAGCGTTACTTAAGCACGCACGTCAGTTGACCTGCACGGCCCCGGGAGCCTTGTGGGGCGCTTTCTCCCCATGCTTTGGAGCGTCGACGGACTTGTCGGCGCCACGCCCTCCCATGTGGAGTTGTCCGTCCACCTGGCCTCCTTCCTCCAGCTTGATCCGCCGGCTGCGGATATCGCCCTGAATCCGACAAGTGGTCTGCAGCTCAACGCGGCTTTCCGCACTTACGCTGCCGTTTACCCGTCCGGCGACGATCGCGTCCTGTGTCACGACGTCACCCACGACCACACCCTCCTTACCGATCACGACGCTCTTCGCCGCCTTTACGGATCCCTCGACCTGACCTTCGATTCGGATCGTTCCATCGCTCGAGCAATCACCGACCACCTTCATTCCGGGTCCGACGATCGATACGACGTCTCCCACATCCCGGGGTGCGCCGTCCGTCCGGTTCTTCGTCTTCGTCATCTCGCTCATTCCTTTCACCGTTCCCTTCCGGAACCTATGCCCGCATGGTCCGCACTAGATCCCTTCCGCAAGATACTCGAGCGGATCCACGGGCAGTCCCTCCCGCTCGATTTCCACGTGAAGATGCGGAGCGGTCGACCTGCCGCTGTTTCCGGACAGGGCAATCACCTCGCCAATCTCCACGGAATCCCCCGCGGACACGAACAACCAGGAGTTGTGGGCATACAGACTGCTGATCTGATCGTCATGCGCGATACGGACGAAGAGTCCGTAGGCCACATCATCTCCCGTCTCCTCCACCGTGCCCCCCCTCGTCGTACGAACGTAGGAGCCGGCCGGTACCGCTATGTCTATGCCTACGTGTTCCTCTCCGGGCGCTGTCGCAGTGTCTCCAAACGTCCGGGTGACAAATCCTCGCTCGACCACTGGCCACACGAAGCGCGACGCCTCTTCCTCCTCGTTCGCCCGGCGGGCCGTTGCATCCTCCTCTGACAAAGGTGGCAGCAAAATGTCACGGCTGGACGCTCCCAGCTCCCCACCCATGACGCTCTTCAGCTGCCGGTACTCGATCTCCAGTCGCTCCACCCGCTCGGCGACGACTGCCATCGCCGCGTTTTCCTGGCGCAAATCCGAGACCTGCGCTTCGAGGCCATGCACACGTGCTCGCGATGTCATGTCCCCGGCCATCTTGCCGGCCGCGAAAGAGATGCCGGCGAGCACGATCGTTGCTACCCCCGCCAGAGCGATGACCCGCCACCTGGACAGGGCCAGCGTGCGCGAATTCACTACTCCTTCGCGCATGACGATCAGGGTCCAACGACCCTTGCCTTCCGCTGTCATCCTGGCCCGAACAGGTCAGCAGCGTCCGAATCGGCAAGGAGGTCTCGCGTCACCCGTTCGAAGTCCTGCGGGTCACGAAATGGAATTCTGATCTCCCCGCTCGTCTTCGACTTCAGGCGGATTTTTACGTCCGTTCCATAGGCTCGGGACAACAACACCGCGGCTTTGCGCGCCACCGGGTCCTCGGTGGCAGGTCCTCGCTTACCGCCCGGCCGGTCTCGCTTCCTGCCACGTCGCGCTATCGCCTCCGCCTCCCGCACCGACAGGCTCCTGGCGACCACCTCGTGTGCCAGCGCCACCTGCTCACGCTCTCCGTCCACGGAGAGAATCGCCCGGGCATGACCTGCGGTCAGCGTCCCATCGGTCAGCATGCCCCTGACCGCAGTGGGCAGCGTGAGAAGCCTGAGCGAGTTCGCCACGGTCGAGCGGTCTCGACCCACGCGACGCGCCACCGCCTTCTGCGTAAGCCCGAATCCATCGATGAGCTGCTGGTATCCGATGGCCTCCTCGAGCGGTGCGAGATCCTCTCTTTGCAGGTTCTCCACGAGGGCCACGACGAGCATCTGTTCGTCGCTGAGAGGGCGCACGATGGTCGGAGCCCTTTCCCAGCCCATTCGCACCAGTACGCGCCAGCGTCTCTCACCCGCCACCAGCTCGAAGTCGGGGCCCGACGGTCGTACGACCAGTGGCTGCAGCAGCCCGTTCTCGCGGATCGAGGCTTCCAGTTCATCGAGAGCGGTTCCTTCGAACTGGCGACGTGGTTGAAACGGGTTTGGACGAATGCGTCCGATTTCCAGATCGCGGACCGGGGTGTCGCCAGGAGACGGCTCTTCCAGGTACTCCCCGAGCAACGCCCCCAGGCCTTTGCCGAGGCGTCTTGATTCAGGCTTGGCCAACGGCGGCCCCCTTCCTTTCTTCATCGCGTCGGACGATCTCGGAGGCGAGACTCAGGTATCCGCGCGCTCCCGTGGACAGCACGTCGTACAGGGC
>JABDQB010000438.1 GCA_013042495.1 Gemmatimonadota bacterium | reverse complement strand
GGCATGCACTTCCGAACGCACATCGCGGACGAGATCCGAGGCCAGGCCGGTCGGTGGCAGTCGGAGTACCACGATGGGATGGTCGAGCACGACAAGCGCATCGGCGAGATGCTCGATCATCTCGACGAGCTCGGCATCGCCGAGGACACCATCGTGTTGTACGGCACCGACAACGGTGTGCACATGAACTCATGGCCTGATGCCGGCATGACGCCGTTCCGCAACGAGAAGAACTCCAACTGGGAAGGTGCATACCGAGTGCCGTCCCTGGCTCGCTGGCCGGGCCACACTCCTGCGGGGACCGTCCTCAACGGCATCGTGAGCCACAACGACTGGTTCGTGACGCTCCTCGCCGCCGCCGGTGATGCGGACATCGCCGACAAGCTCAGGACCGGTCACGAGCTGAACGGCCGGACCTACAAGGTCCATCTCGACGGGTTCAACCAGCTCGACTACATCACGGGGGCGGCCGAGGAGAGTCCGCGCAAGCACTTCTTCTACGTCTCGGACGATGGGGACCTGACGGCGCTCCGCTTCGACAACTGGAAGTTCGTCTTCCTGGAGCAGCGGGCTCAAGGGACCCTGCAAGTGTGGCTCGAGCCGTTCACCGAGTTGCGGATCCCGAAGATCTTCAACCTGCGCACGGACCCATTCGAGCGGGCCGACGTCACGTCGAACACCTACTTCGATTGGGTGATCGACCATGCCTTCCTCCTCGTTCCGGCACAGGCCTACGTCGCTCACATGGCAGCGACCCTGCATGAGTTCCCGCCTCGGCAGGAGTCGTCGAGCTTCACCATCGGAGCGATGATGGAGAAGCTGAAGGCGGGCATCCCCAGCGGGTAGCCCATCGGCTGGCGCTGGGTGCGACGGGGCCCCTGCGTGGGCCGCCCGGCCGCCGCCCGGCCGCCGGTATGCGCGACCATGAACCAATGAACGTCGGGAGCAGCGAGCGGCGCATGATCTCCATCGAAGGCGGCGAGTTCGCCATGGGCTCGAACGAGTTCTATCCGGACGAGGGCCCGGTGCGCCGCGTCGGCGTCGCCGGCTTCCGGATCGCTCCGCACGCCGTGACGAACCGCGAGTTCGCGGAATTCGTCGACGCAACCGGCTACGTGACTGAAGCCGAGATCGCTCCTGACCCGGCGCTGTACCCGGGCGCCCCGCCCGAGAATCTCGTACCGGGCGCACTCGTCTTCACGATGACACCGGGACCGGTGCATCTCGGCGACTTCTCCCAATGGTGGCGCTGGACGCCTGGCGCCGACTGGCGACATCCGACCGGTCCGGACAGGTCGATCGAGGGACTCGAGGATCACCCGGTCGTGCAAGTGAGTCACGCGGACGCAAGCGCTTACTGCGATTGGGCTGGGCTGTCGCTTCCCTCAGAGGCGGAGTGGGAGTACGCAGCACGGGGCGGTCTCGATGGTGCCCGCTTCGTGTGGGGAGACGAGGACCCGCAGGAGACGGCGCCCGTCGCCAACACCTGGCAGGGCCGATTCCCATATGAGAACACCGAACTGGATGGCTGGACCCGCACCGCCCCAGTCGGGTCGTACCCGCCCAACGGCTACGGGCTCTACGACATGGCCGGCAACGTGTGGGAGTGGACCGACGACTGGTACGCGAGGAAGCGATCCGCTCCGGAGGAGCCGTCATGCTGCGCTCCTGCGAATCCTCGGATCTCGACGGAACAGGAGAGCCACGACCCCAACCAGCCTGACATCGCGATTCCCCGCAAGGTGGTGAAGGGGGGCTCCCACCTCTGTACACCACAGTACTGCTATCGCTACCGGCCGGCCGCACGGCAGCCGCAGATGATCGAGACGGCCATGAGCCATCTCGGCTTCAGATGCATCCAGCGGCCTTGAGCGGCGACCCGAGTACGTTCGACCTGGCGATGGTCATGGCTGCCACCGTGCCCGACCGCCACGACGTAGGCACGTTGGTGGGCGCGATACGGGCGGACGAACTCCCCGAGTGACTTGCGTCCATCTCACTCCGGCGAGCGTGTTCCGGTCAAACGGGACAGCATCGGACGGCTGGAAGGGAGAACTGAACATCGCTGTCTCGGTGGGGGCGTGCGAGTGATCCGACCCTCGTCCCTTGACGCCAGCCCTGCCCCCGCAATCGGCCCGGTGCCTCGGTGAGCCGCCTCAAGCTGCCCGAGTTCATCCATGCCGTCATCGACGACCCGCCGAAGCGCGGCATCCTCATCTCAGGGTGCCTGGCGTTGTTCGCGGTCGGTCTCACGCCGCGCCTGCTCTCGCCGGGCCTGCCGACGGTGCAGGCTGCTATCCGCGTGGAGCCGGAGGTCGGAACGCTCTACCTCCTGATCGCCCTCCTGTCGTCCGCGGTGATCATCATCGGCGGCCTCGTCAGCGACATCTTCCGCCGGCGCAGCCTGTTCATCGGCGCACTTGCGGTGATGGCGCTGGGCTCGCTCGTCAGCCTGCTTGTCTCCGACGGCTGGATCTTCTACGCCGCCAACATCGCTGCCATCTCAGCCACCGGTGTGGCCCTCGCCTACGGCATCGGCGCGGTAGCCCTCGCCTACGAGGGCATTGCCCGGGCCACCGCCCTGGGCTTCGTGTATGCGGCCTTCGGCGTTGGCACGGCCATCTCCCCCCTGGTCCTGACCCTGTTCCCGAGCCTCCGCCCCAGCGACGACCCGACGGCGCTCTCGACGGTCGACTTCGATACCTGGCTGGCCTATTCGCTTACCGCCATCGCATCGGGGATCGCCCTGTGGGCAGCGCTGCGCTGGATGCCTCCCATCCCCGGCACCCTCCCGGCAGCTCGCTGGCTCATCGTCGGCATCGCGGTGTGGTCGATGGGCATCCTGGCCATCGTCACCGGCGTGCTCAGCCTCGGCGGACCTGCCGGCTCCCCCGTCCCAGTCGCGATGATCGTCGGGGGAGCCCTCGCGCTGGGCACCATGCGCTGGCGCTTCGGCCGGACCAAGGAGCAGTTCGGCAACCTGGGGCTCGACCGCCGCGCCATCGGCGCCGCGCTGGCGGTGGGCGTGGCCGTCGGCTTCGCGCAGGCGGTCCCGCTGATGCTGCTGCCGATGGTGTTCGAGTATCCGCTCGGCTTCGGCACCTTCTTCGCCATCCTGGCCATCGTGCCGTTCGTCATCGCGATGGTCGTGGCCGGGCCCATCTCGGGCATCCTCATCCGTCGCTTCGGGCCGCGCGGCATGATGTCCAGCGGCACGCTGGCCGTGGGTGTCGCCAACCTCGCACTGGCCGCCATCCTGGTGTGGATCGCGTCGGTGGTCCGCGACGGCTTCGCTGCCGATCCAGATCGCACGGACGCCGGACTCGGCGAGTGGCACTACGTGCTGTTCATCCTGCCGCTGATCCTCGTCGGCGCTGGGTTCGTCCTCTCGACCACCGTGCGTACCGCCATCGTGTTCGCCAGCACGCCACGCGGCCTGCCCTCCTCAGCCGCGGCCATCAATGAGGCCTCGGTGGGGCTGGGCTCCCGCATCGGTATCGTGGCCGCGACCACGGCGATGACGCTGGCCGCCCTGGGCTCGGCGCGCGAGATGCTCGCGGGCCGGCCAGTGGAGGAGGCCAAGGCTCTGGTGGATGAGTTCGAGGTCGCCCTGCTCGCGCTGGGCACCCCGCGCCACGAGGAGGTGTTCGCAGCATCCTTCGAGAACGCCGAGCCCATCAAGCGTGCGGCCTATTCGGTCGCCTACATCGAGGGTGTCGTGGTCGCGCTGCTCATCGGCGGCCTGGTCGGCATCGTCGGCGCCGTGCTGGCATGGTTCCTGACCGGGCGACGCGATCCGCTGAAGACCGTGTTCGACATGCAGGACGAACGTGCCGCGGGGACCACCTCGGCGCTGCTGCCAGAACCCGACGAAGTGGCTCCGCCGGCCAGCGGCTAGGTCCCCACGATTCGCAACTGCCCCCCAGCCCGACCGCGGGGCCGTTCGTATGCCACGCTGGACCCGTGAGCATCGCGGAGTTCTACGACCGGCACCCCTACCCGCCTCCGCCGGTCGACCTGCACGCCTATGCGCAACGGTGGCGCGAACCGGGGCGGGCCCGCGCGAACTTCCACCTGCTCTTCCCGTGGCGCACGTTCGATGAGCAGCGACTGATCCTGGTCGCCGGCTGCGGCACGGCGCAGGCGGCCCGCTACGCCATCCGCCACCCGGAGGCCTCGGTCCTGGGCATCGACGTCAGTCCCGCGAGCCTGGATGAGGAGCGGCGCCTGAAGGAGCTCCACGGCCTCGACAACCTCGAGCTGCGAGAGCTGCCCATCGAGGAGGTAGAAGGGCTCGGGACGCACTTCGACGAGATCGTCTGCACCGGCGTGCTTCATCACCTCGAGGACCCGGAGGCTGGCCTCCGCCAGTTGGCAGCCGTGCTCAAGCCCGATGGTGTCCTCCACGCCATGGTCTATGCCTGCTACGGCCGGACCGGGGTCACGATGATCCAGGAATATGCTCGTCGTCTGGGTGTCGAGACGTCACGAGACGAGATCCGTGACCTGGCCGCGACGCTGGTCGAGATCCCGGAGGGCCACCCGCTCGCCCACTTGCTGCGCGATGCCCCGGACTTCCGCCGCTTCGATGCCCTCGCCGACGCGCTCCTCAATCCTCGTGAGCAGGT
>JABDQB010000436.1 GCA_013042495.1 Gemmatimonadota bacterium | reverse complement strand
GCGATGCAGAAGCGCCCGGTCGTCGCCGGGCGCTTCTGCCATCGGGACTCAGACGAAGCCGGCTCGAAATCACATCACATCCTCCGGGAAATTCTCGAGGACGTCCTTGACCTTGTTCAGCCAGAACGCGGCGATGGCTCCGTCCACGACCCGATGATCATAACTCAGGCCGAAATAGGACATGTGACGGATTCCGACGACGTCGTTGCCCATCGTGTCCTGGACGACCACGGGTCGTTTCTCGATGACACCGGTTCCCAGGATCGCCACCTGGGGCTGGTTGATGATCGGCATTCCGAACTGATTCCCGAATACCCCGACGTTGGTGATCGTGAACGACCCCCCCTGGATGTCGTCGAAATCCAGAGTCTTGGTGCGAGCTTTTTCGGCAAGGTCGTTCGCGCCGGTAGTCAGGCCCATGAGGCTTAGCTGGTCGGCATTCTTGAGGACCGGAACGATCAGTTCCTTACCGTCAGCTACAGCGACCGCGATCCCGAGGTTGATGTCCCGGTGGTACACGATGCGCGTACCGTCCACCGAAGCGTTCACGATGGGATACTCCCGCAGCGCCTCGATGACGGCCTTCATGATGAAGGGTCCGTAGGTAAGCTTCACCCCTTGCTCGGCGAACTTTGGCTTGAGTTTCTTGCGCAGTCGCACGATATGCTCGAAGTCGATCTCGTTCACCGAGGTAACGTGCGCCGAAACGCGCCGGGACATGAGCATGTGTTCCATCGTGCGAAGCCGGACCCGGCTCATCTCTTCGACCGTGTCGCCCTCACGGATCGGGACCGATGGGATACGGATGTCCAGAGTGGCGCCGTGAATCGGTACCTGCATCATGCCAGGCTGACCGGCGGCCGCGGGAGCTGCCGGAGCGATGGCTGGCGCCGAACCACTCGGCAGGGCCGGTGCATCGGCCGCCGTCACCGGGGCAGTCGCTCGGGTATCGATGTGAGCGAGAATGTCGTCCCGGGTCACCCGTCCGGCGATTCCCGATCCCGTGACGTCGGCCAGGTCCACGTCGTGCTCCGCCGCGATCTTCCGAACGAGCGGTGTCGACTTGCCCTGGATGCGTTCCTCGCGAGTCTCCGTACCCTCGGACGAGGCAGCCGGGGCCACAGGGGTGGCCGGCTGTGCCGGAGGCGCCGGCGATTCGGCTGCAGCAGCCACGGGCGCGACCTCAGGGGCCGATTCCTCAACCGGGGCCGCGTCGGCCTGCGGCTCTGACGGCTCCGCGGCACCACCCTCGGTGTCGATGCGAGCCACCACCGTATTCACCTCGACCGTGGCACCCTCCTCGACCAGGATCTCGACCAGCGTTCCCGCGACGGGGGATGGAATGTCGGCATCGACCTTGTCCGTGGAGATCTCGAACAGATCCTCGTCGCGTTCGACCGTCTCGCCGATTTGCTTGATCCATCGCGTCAGGGTGCCTTCCGCGATCGACTCCCCCATCTGCGGCATGATCACATCGACCTTGGACATCTCTCGTTCCTTTTCCTCTCAGTACGCCAGCAGCCACCGGGCTGCGGCAACGATGTCGTCCTCCCCGGGGAGGTAGTAGTCCTCGAGAGTGGGTGCGTACGGCACGGGCGTATCGATCGCCGTGACACGGCGGATCGGCGCGTCCAGCCACTCGAACGCTTCCTCGCAAACCTGAGCCGTGATCTCGCCGGCAAATCCACCGAAGCGAGGTGCTTCGTGAACGATCAGGAGTCGCCCCGTTCGGGTCACGCTCTCGACGATCGCTTCCGTGTCGAGCGGCCGAAGCGTACGGAGGTCAATGACTTCGACCTCGGCGCCGTCTTCGGAGGAGATCGTCTCCGCGGCGTCGGTCGACTTGTACACCATGGCGCCATACGTGACGATCGTCAGGTCGGACCCCTCACGATGCGTGCGTGCCTTCCCGAGGGGGACGAAGACCTCCTCGTTTGTGGGAAGCTGTTCCTTGATTCTCCGATACAGAAACTTGTGCTCGAAGAACAGGACCGGGTCGGGGTCTCGAATCGCGGCTCGCAACAAGCCCTTGGCATCGAACGCGCGCGCCGGCGCGACCATCTTCAGACCCGGCACGTTGGCGAAATAGGATTCTACGGACTGCGAATGAAAAGGACCCGATCGCGCCCCGGCCCCGCACGGTCCCCTGATGACCAGGCCTGCGCCGATCCCCGTCCGGTATCGCGACTTGGCGGCGAAATTGACGATCATGTCGAAAGCCGGTGCGATGAAATCGATGAACTGCATCTCCGCCACCGGCTTCAGGCCCATGTGCGCCGCGCCGATCGCCGCGCCCACGATCGCCGCCTCGCTGATGGGTGTGTCGATCACGCGGTCAGGTCCGAACTCATCGAGGAAGCCGTCGGTGACCTTGAAGGCCCCGCCGTAGATCCCGATGTCTTCGCCCAGCATGAACACGGTTTCGTCGGCCCGCATCTCCTCCAGCAGGGCTTCTCGAATCGCACCCAGGTAGGTTGTTTCCACGGCGTTGTCGTCTTCCATCATGCCCCTCCCCGGTGCGACGCCGGCGATCCGGGCCGGCCGCTCGTCAGCCCTTCGTATCCAGGCTCCGGTCCCCGGGTCCACGGGACGTCAGCGTCAAGGGCCGAATCACCGTAGACGCGGGATCGAGCCTCCTCGGCTGGCGGATAGCCTTCCGCGAGAATCTCGTCGGTTGCCGCGTCGAGCTCCAAGGCGACTTCCGAGCGAATGTCCTCGAGCGTCGATTCCGATTCGAAACCGAACTCCAACAGGTAGTCCGCGAAACTCCGGATGGGGTCGTGATCCAGCCACTCCCCGAGTTCGTGCTCCGGCACGTACTTCTGCGCATCGTGCTGCGCATGGCCCAGCATGCGGTATGTTTCCGCGACTATGATCGTCATCCCGTCACCAGCTCGCGCCCGGGCGATCGCCTGGGTCGCGGCGTCGTACACCTGCAGCACGTCGTTGCCGTCCACGGTCCCGGCCGGAACTCCGTACGCCCCGGCCACGTCCGCCCATTGCTCGACCGCGGCGACAGCCGTGCTCGGGGTTCCGAAAGCCCACCGATTGTGCTCGATCACGACGACGATCGGCAGATTGAGGGCCGCGGCCATGGCGAATCCCTCGTGCGACGTGCCGGTTCGACTCGCCCCTTCCCCCTGGAAGGTCAGGCACACGCGGGGCTCCCGCCGGGTGCGAAAGCTGAGCGCCACACCGTTGAGCACACAAAGCTGCGTGCCGAGAGGGCTGATCGGACCGAGGATGCCGAGCTCGGGAACCGTGAAGTGATTCGTATTGTCCTTGCCGGCGCACAGCGAAGAGCCACGGGCCGTGTACTGTCTCAGCACCTCGCGCGGGTCCAGGCCCCTGGCCAGCAGGGCTCCGAGGTCGCGGATCGAGGGTGCGATCCAGTCGCCACCGGCCAGGGCGTAGCCACAGCCGACGGCGGTGGCCTCCTGTCCGAGGCTCCGGTACAGGCCTCCGACCACGTGTCCCTGCTTGAAGATGGTCTCCAACCGCTCCTCCAGGGCTCGCGTGAGCCAGAGGCACCGATACAGAGCGCGCATGTCCTGTCGATCGAGCGCCTTCAGATGACCATCCTAGCCGGAGGGTTGCTGGACTGAGGAGCTAAGGTAAACCGGGTGACCGCTCTCTGCAAATGGCGAGATGGGAGCGCTTTACGTCAACGTAAAGGGAATTTCGGTGACGACGCAGGTCGTCGGGGTCTCCGAGTCGGCCTCGATCGCATCGCCCGGGCCGAGTTCGCGACGCACGTAACCGAGTCCGATCGGGCCGAAGCGAGGTGAAGCGCACCAGGATGTGACGAAGCCCACGGCCCGTCCTTCGCGCACGAGTCCCGTCCCGTGCGGAAGGACCGCTTCGGAACGTGGATCCAGGGGCCGTATTCCCCGCAGGTGTCGGTTTACCTGTCCCCTGTAATGGATTCGAGCCACTACCTCCTGGCCGGTATAGCACCCCTTATCGAAGTCGACCGCACGGGGCACGAGTCCAGTCTCCTGCGGCAGATTGTCGGCGGTCACGTCGAGCCCGAAGCGAGGGATGCCCTGCTCGATTCGCCATGTCTCGTAGTCGTCTGCCAGGGCGACCGCGCCGCCGGCTGCCAGGGCCGCGGATTCGATCGCCGTTTGGTCGGGGCCGTGACCGGGAACATAGAAGTCTGCGCCTCCGCCCTCCTCTGCGGGTCGATCGACCCGGAACAGGCTTCCGGGCACCAGAACCTCGGCGGCGACCTTTGCCGCCCCGGGCCCGAGAAGACTGATGCGGCGGTAGTCTTCGAGCGCGGTCACCGAGGCGAACCGCGGCGGAAGATAGGTACCGAAGTGGTCGATAAGGCCTGGAACGGCACCGCGACTCACATCGAGGAGAAACGCGTCGTCCAGTCGCAGGACTCTCGGCACGGCTACCGGCCGTCCCTTCGATGTCAGCACGAACGACAGTCCCCACCCTCCGGTCTCCAACGCCGTCACGTCCGCGCTCAACAAGCCGTTTAGTACGCCACCGGCCCGCGTTCCCTCGATTCGAAGGAGTGCGCGGTCCGGGTCGACCCATACCGCCACGTGGGAGACCAGCGCGGTGTAACCTGGATCGGGCCGAGAGCCTGAGGCGGGAGTTCCTGGCGCCGACATGGTGATCAGAACAGCCGACCGCCGTCGGGAACGGGGCTCGCGGGAGAAAGGAGAATGGTCTCACCGTCGTCGTCCGGAAGTCCGAGCGTGAGACACTGGGACTCGAAGCCCGCGATATTCCGCACGCCCAGGTTGAGGACCGCGATGACCTGGCGGCCGACGAGCTCTTCGAGGCCGTAACGGCCGGGAAGGCCGGCGGCCGACTGCCGGACCCCCACTTCGGGGCCGAAGTCGATTCGCAGGCGGTACAGGGGTTTGCGGGCCCGGAGGAACTCATCCGCCTCGACGATCGTGCCGACCCTGATGTCCACCTTCGCAAATTCGTCGTACTCGATGGTGCTCAAAAGGCAGGTCTCCGGCGTGACTCAGCGGGGCGAGTAGTCCCGCCCCGCTGTGGACTCCAGCTAGCTGGCCGACTCGATCACGAACGTGACACGCCGGTTCTTCAGGCCACCCTCGGCGTCACCCCACTCACCCGGAGCCACCTGGTGCGCCTCGCCCATTCCGATCGCCCTGACGTGCCCGGCGTCGAGCCCGTGCTCGACGAGTTGACCGGCGACGTTCTCGGCGCGTTTCTGCGACAGGAACTTGTTGTACTCCTCGGGGCCCGCGGCGTCCGTGTAGCCCTGGACGGTGACGACGGAATTGGCGTAGTGGTGTGCCACGACTTGCGCGAACCGCTCGAGGAACGCGTCATCGCCCGGCCGCACGTCGTACGAGTCGAAGGCGAAGTTGACCGGCGATGCGAACATGATATGGTCCTGGTAGCGTTCGACCATCGCGTGGTATTCCTCGGCCAGTTCTTCCAGCTCCGCCTGCAGCGCGTCCATCTCGACTTGGAGAGCGTCGATGCCCTCGGCGTTGGCCTCGATGGATCCTCGCTGCTCGTCGAGCTGCGACTGCATGTTCGCCATCGACTGGTCGAACTGATCCTGGCTGACCTTGCCGCAGCCCGCGGCGACCGCGACCACCGCGACCAGAGTGAATCGAACGAGAACAGAGCTCATGGCAAACCTCGTGGATATGTTACGGTTGCTCGCGCCCTCATCAGCGGGGCGGCGAGGCCGATGATTATAAAGGAGGGAGCCCGGCGGGGCGCTTCGAGGCGCGGGCCCGGACCGCGGTCGCCGCAGTCGGTCGTCCCGAATACA
>JABDQB010000432.1 GCA_013042495.1 Gemmatimonadota bacterium | reverse complement strand
CGAACGACAGGGCCACGACATCCAGCATCCTGAACTCGGTGGGTGCCTCAGGTTCACCTATCTCATCGATGGCGCCGATCGTCCCCCATCGTTCGCCCGCCGGGAAGTACTTGCCGAGCCAGCCCGGGATCAGCACCCAGACGGCGAACAGGGGAAACAGGGTCAGGTTGTCGACGGCGTTGGCCGCCGCGAACAGGTCGGGATTCCCGATCTCGAGGCCGTCCCACAGGGCGAAGAAGTTGAGACTACCCCCGGTGTAGGTGCCGGTGAAGGGTCCGGCCAGCTTCCAGGTCTCGTCCCCCAGCACCCGGGCCAGCTGCGAATCCACGAGAACGCCCGCGGTGAGCACGCCGATGACCGTGCCGACGCAGGCGATCGCGAAGGCCGCGAGCAGCGGCCCGCCGGTCCGCTTGAGATCCGCCAGGTTGACGGTGAACAGGATGAGACAGACGGCAAAGGGGACGGTGAAGCCGGCCAACTCCTCGTAGAAGGGGGAGCGGTCCGTGATGAATCCGACATTCGAAACCAGGCCCGCGAAAAAGAGGATCAGGACCACTGGCGAGATCTTGCGGGCCCACGCGTAGCGGGCGTCAAGCCATACGGAGAGCAGGACCAGTCCGAGGAATACCGCCGCGAGTTGAACCGGCTGGTCGATCATCCCCACAGTCGGGTCGAGGGTGCCCCGACCACGCCATTGTCGAAGGTCATTCCCCAGGCCCGATCGTTCTTGAGAAGCAGCGGGCCGTCGAGGTCGTGGAAGTCGCACAGGAGGCCCATCACGAATGCGGGGGCCATGGCGAGCGACGTGCCACACATGCAGCCGACCATCAGCCCGAGGTCGCGTTCCCGGGCCGCGCGAGCGAGCTCGAGACCGTGTGTCAGGCCGCCGCACTTGTCGAGCTTGATGTTGATCATCTGATATCGCCGGGCGGCTTGCTCCAGCTCGCCACCGTGGACGCAGCTCTCGTCCGCGCAAAGGGGCAGCGGGGCCTTGTACCCCTCGAGCTCTTCGTCCGCGCCGCGTGGGAGCGGCTGCTCGATCATCTCCACGCCGAGCTTCTCGAGTCGGGGGGCAACCTCCTTGAGCTGGTCGAGCGTCCACCCCTGGTTGGCATCGATCACGAGCGCCGCATCGGGACGCACGGCTCGGATCGCCTCGATCCGTTCCACGGGGCGGTCCGCACCCAGTTTTACCTTGAGAACCGGCTGGTGCGCCGCGGCTGCGGCCTTCTCGGCCTGGCCTGAGGGCTCGTCTTCGAGACCGATGCTGTAGACCGTAGTGATCTGCTTGAGCGGCAGGTCCGCCAGTTCCCAGGCCCGCCTTCCGGAGCGCTTGGCCTCGAGGTCCCAGAGCGCCGCATCGAGGGCGTGTCGCGCCCCGCCCGGCGGCATGAGCTCCAGGAGATCGGCGCGACTCGCTCCCGCCTCGATCTGGCTCGCCACCGCTTCCACCTGCGCAATCATCACCTCGGGCGTCTCTTCGAAATAGAAGACGCCTTCGGCCTCACCTCGGCCCACCAGGTCACCGTCCTGGAGCTCGACTACGATCGCCGGAAATGAGTGCCAGACGGCATTGGAGATTCGGAAGGGAACGGTGGGAATCCAGTCTTCCTGGTGCATGCTCAGCTTGAGGGACACAGTCGCTCCTCGTGCAGAGTGGCCGATGGAATGCGGCCCGGCCTCAGTCAGCCGCGGCCAGAGCCTCGAAGCGCGGGTCGCCCCGAAGCGGATCCCACATTGGATCGAGCCGCAGCTCCCAGGCGGACAGGTCAGCGGGCATCGACATGATGCGTTCGAGTTGGTCGATCGCATCGTCCGTCCGACCCGTCATCGCGTAGATCCGGGCGAGATCGATCAGCCGACGGCCCCCACGCCACGCCTCGACCTCGGGCGGCATCAGGCGGAGCCCTTCCCTGCCTTCCCGGACGGCCTCCTCCTCGAGTCCCAGCCCCGCGAGCGCCAGGCCGAGCGAGCTTCGGTACCGCGACCCATCGGGGTGCTGGGCGACCATGGCCGACAATTCACTGCGGGCCGAGTCGAAAGCGGCGGCAGCGCCCGCCGGGTCTCCCATCTGCCTCCGAACGAGACCGGACAGCAGACTCCTCGGTACGTACCGGAACTGGTGGTCGAGCGTCCCGCCGAGTCCCCTGACGCTCTCGAGCACCCGCTCCCGGGTCTCGTCCAGATTCTCCGACTCCGGGCGCACGACGAGCAGGTCCAGGTCGACCACGTTGAATTCGCCCTCGTCGGCGACCAATCCACGCTCGTTCATCCGCTGCAGCCATAGCCGCGCCCCGGCGGTATCGCCGTCGGCCCGGATGCTGAACATGCTCAGGTATACGTACGGGTAGTTGAAGTCCGGACGGATATCCATCGCCCGACGCACCCAAACCTTCGCCTCGTCGTACCTTCGAAGAAGGGCCAGGGTCTCCCCCACGCTGTACGGAGCCATGGCCGAGCGGGGGTCGAGATCGACGCCACGCTCGAAGTGATCGAGCGCCTTTTCCATGTCGCCAGCGCGCCGGTAGACCGAAGCGATCGTGGTCTCGAACCCCGCGTCGCTCGGGCGGGCCTCAATCGCGATCTCCAGTTCCCGAAGCGCCCGGGGATAGTCCAGCTGCGTTCGATAGTACCAGTGGCCGAGGGCCGCATGTCCCTCCGGGAGGCCGGGCTCGAGCTCGAGAGCTCGTTCGATCGCCTCCCGGGACGCGGCCACGAGCGAGTCCGAGCGCTCGAAGTGGAAGTGGTACAGCATGCTTCCCACGGCTCCCTTGAGCGCCCAAGCCTCGGCGAACTCCGGATCCCTCTCCAGAACTCGCGAGACTATCGCATCCGCCGACCGAAAGTTCGATTCCAGGTAGCTCTCGAGAAAATACGCCCGGGCCTGCAGGTAATCCTGGTAGGCATCGAAGTCGTCGGTCGGCGTGCGGGCGATGGCAGCCCGCTCAGATTCGGTGAGCTGGGCCCGCAGCGCCTCGGTAATCTCGTCCGCGATCTCGCTCTGCACCTGGAAGATGTTGGCGACCGACAGCTCGCCTTCGTACTGCTCGGCCCACAGATTCCCCTCCGATTCCGCGTCGATGAGCTGCGCGTTGATCCGGAAGGCGCCGCCCGCGCTCTGCACTCCGCCCTCCAGGATGTTGTCCACTCCTAGCTCCCGCCCGATCTCCGGCATGCTCTTCGTAGTCCCGCGGTACTCTTCGACCGATGTGCGAGTGATCACCTTCAGCGAACTGATCTTGGAGAGCTGGTTCAAAAGGTCGTCGTGCACTCCGTCCGTGAAGGCCTGGGCCTCCGGATCGCCGCTCGTGTTGCGGAACGGGAGAACGGCGATGGAGGTCCGCTCATCTGCCCTTGCCGTCTCGTCCCCTCCAGGGGGTGCGGCAACCGGCGCCGCGGCATCGACGGAATCGGACGCACCACTTCTGCTCGACAGGGCGAGCCAGCCTCCGACGATCAGCGCGGCGGTACCAGCAAGCGCCAGGATCCCTGAAGGCCAGCGCCGTCCCCGCGGCGCGGACACGATCTGGGTGATCTCACCGGGCTCGGGTTCGGAGGTCCGCTGAACGCCTTCCGGTCCCGTTTCGAAGGCCCACGCCAGCACGAGCGCGATCGGGAACCCGAGGAGGCAGACAAGAGCGATGCCCCGCACGAAGGAATCGGGCAACTCCATGGCGGGGACGAGGATATCCGCCACTTGCAGGACGCCGAACGACACGGCGCCGTACACGGCGGCGACTTTGAACACTTTCCGCCGTTTCAGTTCGGCGAACAGACGCTGATAACCGGGGGTCTCGGACATAGGCGCCCAAGATCGACCCTCGGTGCCTGCGATGGCAAGCGGCTGTCCGCCTCGCCCTGTTGCTGGAGGCGCTGCTAGCCGCTGGCCGCCGACGTCGCTGCGACGGTAGCCGCGGTGGTCGCGGCGATCACGGCCGCCTGCGCCGCCTCGACCGCCGCCCTCGTGGCCTCGCCCACGATATCGCCTTCCCCGATCTCCTTGATCCGGTCCTTTCGCTGCTTGACCAGATCCTTGCCCAGGACGGGTTTCAGGATACCGGTTCCGTTGGCGAGCGCCACGAGCACCGCCGTCCTGGCATCCAGCTCCATCGAATCGCCGGCTACCGCTTCGCGGACTCGATCCACGATTCTTCGCTCCGGTGCTTCGTCCAGCGTCGGATACGCCGTGCGGCGGAACAGGACCAGGATCCGATCTTCGCGCTCCCGGAGGATTCCCTTCCGGCACAGGCCGACCGCGACGCGGCGCTTCAGGTCTTTCAGCTGACCGAAGCGTGTCACCCAATCCTGCGGCGAGCGGGGCTTCTTTGAGGTAGAGATGCGGTGCAGGCACTCATCCAGAACCGGGTCGGCCATCGACTTGGGATTGTCGATCGCCACGTGATAGCTGGGCTTCTTTCCGGGCTTGAGGGGCTTCTTCCGCGGCTTCTCCTCCAAGATGAGCCGTTCACTGAGCAGGAGTTCGGCCAGCATCGCTCCGCCCATTCCGATGGAGTACATGCCGGAATTGGGGGTCCCTTTCTCATCCTTCAGAGCCAGGAGCAGAACTTCTTCGTGGAGCCAGAGCTCGGGCCTGTCGTTCATCCGTCCTCCGTGTTGGCGTGACCCTTTGTCCTGGATACACGCGACCCTGGAGACAATTCGTCGTCAGCCGGTGGAGCACCGGCCCTGAGCCGAACTCAGATATGCCAGCGGATTCCGAGTCCGACGGTGTTCGAGCCCGATTCCTGGGCGTCGCCGAACAGACCGAACGCACCCGACCGGTGGTGGATCCGGCCCACGAGCTGCAGGTATGGCAGCGACGGCAGGGCGAGCGTCATCTCCATCATCCAGTAG
>JABDQB010000428.1 GCA_013042495.1 Gemmatimonadota bacterium | reverse complement strand
TCGATGCGGTGATCATCGCCACGCCGTGGCTGTGGCACACTCCGATGGCGATCGCCGCGATGGAGCGCGGCAAGGCCGTGGGAGTCGAGGTGCCGGCAGCAACGACGGTGCAGGAGTGCTGGGATCTGGTGGAGACGCAGGAGCGCACCGGGATGCCCTTCATGATGCTGGAGAACGTGTGCTACCGCCGGGACGTAATGGCCGTTCTCCAGATCGTCCGTGAAGGCCTGCTGGGCGAGATGATGCACCTCCACTGCGGATACCAGCACGACCTCCGGGCGGTGAAGTTCAACCCGGGAGCCGAGTTCGGGCCGGGCTCGAACGGCGAGGCCGTGTGGCGTACCTACCACTCCATCCATCGGAATGGCGAGCTGTACCCGACGCACGGGATCGGGCCGGTGGCCAACTGGCTGGACATCAATCGCGGCAACCTGTTCGTGTCCCTCACGTCGCACGCTACCAAGACCCGGGGCCTGCACGAGTACATCGTGGAGCAGGGCGGCGAGGGTCACCCCAACGCCGACGTCCGGTTCAAGCTGGGCGACATCGTCACGACCATGATACAGACGCGGAATGGCGAGACCATCATGGTGAGCCACGACACCAACCTGCCCCGTCCCTACTCGCTGGCCTTCCGCGTCCAGGGAACGCGCGGCCTGTGGATGAACGACAACCGGTCCATCTACATCGAGGGCGTGAGCCCGGAGGCGCACCGCTGGGAGCCGTTCGCCGGTTACCAGGAGAAGTACGACCACCCGCTTTGGAAGCGGTACGCGGAGGACGCGGAAGGTGGCGGCCACGGTGGCATGGACTTCTTCGTCATGAACGCGTTCGTCGAAGCCGTGAAACGCGGCGAGCCCACGCCGCTCGACGTGTACGATGCGGCCGCGTGGAGCGTGATCGGCCCGCTGTCGGAGCAATCGATCGCCATGGGGAACCACCCGGTGGCGTTCCCCGACTTCACCCGCGGACAGTGGGCGAAGCGCCAGCCGATCTTCGCGCTCGGCGACGATTACTGAAGTCGCGGGGGTCTGCGTCTAGACGAGACGCGGGAGGGATCTCAGTCCGGGGTCTCGGCCGGTTTCTCCACCCGGTAGGCTTCCATCGCGTAGTACTCGGGCAGCCCGAGCCGGTCGGCCGCCGCGGCCGTCTCCAGGTTGCGGGACTGCACTCGCTGCCAGAACTCCCGGTCATCGTACCCACCGGGGAAGGGGGCCACGTCCTTCTGTGACTGGTGCTTGAAGATCGCGAAGATCTTCTCCCGCAGCTCTTCCTGGGACAAGGGCACGAGCACGTCGGCCTGCGTGATGGTCCACTCCTGCCAGGCCCCACGATACAGCCACACCTCCGGCGCGTGCCCGCGATACCGCAGCAGCGCCTCGTCGATGGCCTGTTTGCACATCCGGTGAGTTCCGTGCGGATCCGACAGGTCGCCGGCCACGAAGATCTGGTCCGGCTTCACGTCCTTCAACAGCGCGAGCACCTGCTCGACGTCTTCCTCACCGATGGGGCGCTTGCGCACCTCTCCCGTTCGGTAGAACGGCAGGTCCAGGAACCGGGCCGCGTTGCGCGGAAGTCCAACGGCGGCGATCGCCGCCACGGCTTCGGATTCGCGGATGTAGCGCTTGAGATTCTGGGCCAGGACCGAGTCCGGTTCCCCGGGCTCCTTGGCGGCGAAGTCCTTCTCGAGGCGCAGCCGGGCGCGGCGCACCTGCTTGGCCTCGAATTCGAGGTCGTCGGCCGCCCGCTCGACGAAGTCCATGTGCCGCCGCACGTCGTGGTCGAAGACCGCGATGTTGCCACTCGTCATGTACGCCACGACCAGCTCGTTCTCGTTCTGCCACAGCTTGCGGAGGATCCCGCCCATCGAAATCACGTCGTCGTCCGGGTGCGGAGAGAAGACGAGGATCTTCTTCTCGCGTGCCAGCTTCGACTTCCCCCTCACCTTGTCGTTGAGAACGTTGAACACCTCTCCGTTGATCTCGCCGGCCGGACCCCGGCGCGCCAGCAATCCGCCCAGATGGTTCTCGCGGTAATCGGTGGGGGAAAGCTTCAGAAGCGGCGTGTCCGTCTGTTCCGCGAGCCATACCGCGGCCCGTTCCGTGATCTCGGGGGTCCAGTCCACCTCACCGAGGACCCACGGAGTGCGAATCCGCGTGAGTTCGCCGGCTGCCGCTCCGTCGAGCCAGACGGTGACGGCCGGATGCCGCTGCAGGTAGCTGGCCGTCACGTCCGCGGACGGTTCCTCTTCCACCGCGCGGCGGACGATCCGCGCCTTGTGCTCTCCGGTGGCGATCAGGGCGATCTCGCGGGCGTCGAGAATCGACGCGATGCCCATCGTGATGGCTTCGGTCGGGACGTTGGCCTCTCCGAAGAAGTCCGAGGCCGCGTCCTTGCGGGTGATCGTATCGAGCGTGATCAAACGCGTGCGGGACTCGCGAGACGAACCCGGCTCGTTGAAACCGATGTGACCGCTGCGTCCGATTCCGAGGATCAGATAGTCAATGCCGCCCGCGTCCGAAATTTCTCGCTCGTATTTCTCGCAGCAAGCGGCCAGATCGGTCCGGCCCACCGTCCCATCCGGCACGTGCACGTTCTCCGGAGCTACGTTGACCCACTGGAAGAGGTTCTCTTCCATGAAGCGCCGGTAGCTGTGGAGACTGTCCGGGCGCATGGGGTAGTACTCGTCCAGGTTGAACGTCACGACCCGGGAGAAATCCACTTCTCCGGCGAGGTGCCGCCGGATCAGTTCGCGGTAGATGCCAAGCGGGGTGCTCCCGGTGGCGAGTCCGAGGACACACTGACCCCGCTCCTCGACCGTCTTCTTGATGACCTCGCAGATTCGCTCGGCCACGAGCACCGCGATGTCGTCCGGTTCTGCCACCACGACCGTCCGCAGACGCTCTCGCTCGGTGGACCCGCCCAGGATGCGTGTGGCCGGGTAGGGAAGGTCGGTCTCGACGGACACGGTGTCGGTCATGACTGGTCTGCCGTTGCGTTCGAGTTCGCGACGGGGCGCTGTCGCGCCGGGTGCGGGTGCGGAATATACTGCGCGGCGACGAACAGGCCACCTGTGCGAAGGCAGGAGACACGGTGCCACACGACCTCGAAGCGACGTTCCGGGAACGATACCAGACGAGTCCTACACACCTGTCCCGGGCACCGGGCCGGGTGAACCTGATCGGGGAGCACATCGACTACGCCGGACTGCCGGTGTTTCCGATGGCCCTGCAGCGCGAGGTTCGTATCGCATTCCGACCCCGGGATGATGGCATCGTCCTGGCCGCGACGTCTGACGAATCCTACGCCCCCTGCCACTTCGAGATCGGGGCGGTGATCGAACCGTTCGAAGACGGGGACTGGGGCAACTACCTGAAGGCTGCCGCCCAGGGGATGGCCACGGCCTATGGTGTCGAGCGGGGGTTTGATGCCGTGATCGACTCCTCGGTGCCGGTGGCAGCGGGCCTCAGCTCGTCCTCGGCCCTGGTGATCGCAACGGCACTCGCCGCCGCCGGCTCGAACGACTTCGAGCCGGATCCGATCGAGCTGGCCGAGCTGATGGCCGAAGCGGAGCAATACGTCGGCACCCGCGGCGGTGGAATGGACCAGGCGATCAGCGCCGGGGCCCGAGCCGGCTGTGCGGCCCGCGTGGA
>JABDQB010000064.1 GCA_013042495.1 Gemmatimonadota bacterium | reverse complement strand
AGCGAAGAGCCGGCGGCCGAGGAATCGGGTGACGTGGAGGACTCGCTTGCGCAGGCCCTCGACGATGAGGGGTCTCAGGAGTCGGCGGCCGAGGCGGACGACGTGGCGAAGGCGGTGCTCGTCGATCCGGCGCATGAGGAGGCGACGATCGCCCATGCGGACTGGGTGGAAGCGGAGGTCGTGGGAGACGAGACGAGCGAGGACCTGGACGTCGTTGAGCCCGCACCCGAGGCGGCCGCATCCGACGAGTTCATGGACGAGCTCGAGTTCCTGGAGTCGCTGTCGCTGGACGACGCCGAGAATTTCGATGCCGTATCGGCGATGCTAGACGAGGAGGACGCGGAGTCAGGGACGGAGGAAGACTCGAAACGGAAGTCGGAGGATCTCTGAAAGCCGCCAGCCCGCGACCCTGGCGGGCCCGCGGGCTGGTCGACAATGGACTTCCCCCCGAGGGGACGTCCTCAGCTGAGGCCTTTGACGTAGCGAGCCAGCCTGGACTTGCGGCGGGCGGCTGCCTGCTCCGACACGATGCCCTTGCGGGCAGCCGTGTCCAACATGGACGCGACTTTCCGGTAGGCGGCTTCGGCGTCGTCCGAGGACTCCGTCTGCAGCAGGTTCTTGGTCCGTGTCCGGATCTCGGAACGAACGGTCCGATTGCGCTCCCGCCGCGTGTGGTTCTGGCGAAGCCGCTTCTTGGCGCTCTTGATGTTCGGCAAGGCTCTATTCCTTCGGTATTTCGTGGCTCACGCGAGTCCAAAGACCGCATAGGATACTCTGGTCCTCGTGCGGAATCAAGGTCCCCGGTGATGTGGATATGAGTCCCAGCGCGCAGGTGGGAGAAGGCACTCACCGCTCCATCGAGCCGTTCCAGGTGTCTCTGGAGCGGTTCGAGGGACCTCTCGACCTGCTCCTTCACCTGATTCGTTCCCAGGACATCGACATCTTCGACATCCCCATTGCCCGTATCACCGAGCAGTTCGTGCGGACCCTGGAGGATGAGTTGGAAGCCATGCCGATCGAAAGGGCGGGCGAGTTCCTCGAGATGGCCGCGACTTTGGTGAGAATCAAGGCGCAGCTTCTCCTGCCGCGGCCGGAGCAGCCGGACTGGGAGGAGGACCCGCGGGCCGAACTGGTCAGGCGCCTGCTCGAGTACGAACACTTCCAGGACGTGGTGCACGTGCTCGAGGGAGCGGAAGCGCAGAGGGGAAGGCACTTCGGGAAGGGTTACGTCGCGGGTCGTCCCGCTCCCGCTCTGGCGCCCGTAGAGCTGGAGCTGACGCTTGCGGACTTCCTTTCTGTGGTCGCGCGAATCCCCGAGCCGGCGCCTCCGGTCGAGATCCGTCCGCCCTCGCAGACCGTGACCGTGGAGGAGAAGGTCTCCCTGTTGCGGCGCCTGCTGGGCAAAGCGAAGCGAGTGTCGTTCGACCGGCTGTTCCGGCCATGGGGAACCCGGGCGCATGCCGTGGCCGCGCTGCTGGCCGCCCTCGAATTGGCCAGACAACAGGCTTTGCGCATCGAGCAGGTCAAACCGTTCGCATCGATCTGGTTATTGTCCGGAGACCGGCTGCGACCCCCGGCAGGCGTCGATTCCGATGAGACCGCGGAGGGACCAGAGTGAAGGTCGAGCAGATCGTCGAGGCCACGCTGTTCGCGAGCCAGACCCCGCTGACCGCAGATGAGATCGCCAGGGCCGATGAAGTGCTGGTCGCCGAGAGCGTCGTGGCGGCGATCCAGACCCTGCGAGACGAGTATGAGGGGTCAGAGCGCGCGTTCCAGATCTATCAGTTGGGCGACGGATACCAGGTCCTGACGCGGCCGGAGTACGCGCCCTATCTTGAAAGGTTCGATTCCGTGCCCAGAGCGCCGCACCTGTCGCCGGCAGCGCTGGAAACACTGGCGATCATCGCCTACCGGAATCCGATTGGACGGATCGAGATCGAAGAAGTCAGGGGCGTAAGCGCCAGTTCGGTTCTCCGGACGTTGCTCGATTGGGAGTTGGTTGCGGTCGTCGGGCGCGGCGAGGGTCTGGGGCGCCCGCTTCTCTACGGCGTAACGCAGATGTTTCTCGAGCACTTCGGTCTGAAAGACCTGTCCGATCTTCCGGCGCCGGACGAACTTCCGGTCGTCCTTGGCGAGTTGCAGGAGGCCATGGAAGCGGAGGCGGCCGTCGCGGACGCCGAGGAGGCGGGGGAAGAGGTCATCTGACGTGGCGGCGGACATGCGTCTGCAGAAGTATCTTTCTCGCGCGGGGGTGGCCTCGCGGAGAGCCAGCGAGGAGCTGATCCGGGAGGGTCGGGTCCGAGTGGACGGACTCGTCGTAACCGAGCTTGGCACGAAGGTCGACCCGCACGTCAGCTCGGTCGAGGTAGACGGTCAGCCGGTTCAGCTCGAGCCCCCGCGCTGGATCATGCTCAACAAGCCTCCAGGCTGTCTGTGCACCCGCAATGATCCCGAGGGCCGGCCTACGGTGTACGACCTCATCGGCGCCGAGCACGGATCTCTGTTTCACGTGGGGCGACTGGACTACATGAGCGAGGGGATGTTGCTCCTGACCAACGAAGGCTCGGTTGCCGACAAACTGCTCCACCCGCGTAACCGGGTCCCGCGCCGCTACGAGGTAACCGTAGCGGCGCCCATTCCACGGGACGTGGGATCTCGTTTGCGGGTAGGGGTGAAGCTCGACGACGGCCCGGCCTCGGTCGATGACTTCAGGGTCCGTGCGGGCCTCCGCCCGGACCAGTTGGTCCTGGAGTTGTCACTCCGGGAAGGACGCAACCGGGAAGTCAGACGGTTGATGGAAGCCGTGGGTGTAACGATCCACGCGCTGAAGCGGGCTGCCTTCGGGCCGCTCGAATTGGGGGACCTACCGCGCGGATCGTGGCGCCCGCTCGACGAGGGCGAGATCGACCGGCTGCGCGCACTGAATAGGAACGGGTGAAATGGACATACGGGGCAAGACCATCCTGATGCTTGGCGGTTCCGGGCTCGTCGGGATCGCAATGGCCCGCAAGCTGCTTCCGCTGAAACCGGCTTGCCTTGTAATCGCGGCACTTCGCCGCGACGAAGCCGAAGAAGGGATCGCCACGCTGCAGCGAGCGTCTGACTCAGAGGGCGTCGAAGTGGTCGCAGAGTGGGGAGACATCCTGCTCCGCACCAGCCACCGCAACGACTCGCGAACCGCGATGCTCGAGACCGATGAGGGGCGGGCGGAGATCCTGGACGATCTACTCGGCCACCTCCAGGAAGAGGACTTCAAGCGGAACCTCCTGTACCACCTGCTGGAGACGCACCGGCCCGAGATCGTGATCGACTGTGTAAACACGGCGACCGCGATCGCGTACCAGGATCTGTTTACGTCCGCCGGCAAGCTGAGGGACCTGATGTGGAGCGGCGGGACGCCGACGGTGGCCGACATCGAGGCTCACCTGACCACCCTCTACCTGCCCCAGCTGATCCGGCACGTGCAGGTGTTGATGCACGGAATGCGGGAGGCGAAGACGCAGGTATATCTGAAGATCGGGACTTCGGGGACGGGTGGAATGGGGCTCAACGTGCCGTTCACACACTCCGAGGAACGGCCATCGGCGACCCTTCTTTCCAAGTCCAGCGTGTCCGGAGCCCATTCGGGGCTGCTGTTCCTGATGGGGCGCACGCCTGATTCGCCGGTGGTGAAGGAGGTCAAGCCAACCGCGGCGGTGGCCTGGAAGCGGATCGGGTATGGGCCCGTCATGAGAGGCGGTAAGGCGATCCAGCGATTCGACTGCCACACGCCGGTCGATCTCTCTGAAGCGTTTACGGCTTCGCCCGATGGTCGCTGCATCGACATGGGCGAACCGGTGAAATCCGTGTGGCTTGATGCGGGTGAAAACGGCCTGTTCAGCCTCGGCGAGTACGAGACGATCTCCTCGCTCGGCCTGATGGAGATCATCACGCCCGAGGAGATCGCGGACGCCGCGATCGCGGAAATCCGGGGCCGACCGACCGGTCGCGATATCGTGGGAGCGCTGGATGCGGCGACGATGGGGCCCACGTACCGGGGCGGCGCCATGCGCGAAACGGCCCTCCGCTACATGGAGGAGCTCGAGGCGGAACACGGAGTACGGTCGGTCGCCTTCGAAATGCTCGGACCGCCCCGACTGAGCAAGCTGCTTTTCGAAGCCGAGATTCTCAACCGCTTGTTCGAGGACATCCGTGAAGCTGCCGAGCTCGATCCGGAGACCACAGCTTCCCGCGCCGTGGCTTTGATCGAGTCGGACGACCGGTTGCGTTCCGATGTTCTGTCGATCGGGATTCCGATCCTGCTTCCCGACGGAAAGAGAATGCTGCGGGGTCCCAAGGTCAGCGTGGTGCCCGACGGTCCGGCCGAGCCGATCTGGGCGAATCGCGGCTGGCTGGACCTTCGAACCGACTCGTGGGTTCGCTGGCGAGATCGGCTTGTCAGCTACCGTGACGCGGTTCTGGACGTTCCGGATGCGGGTCACGGGTCGGGGACCGATCTCGACGTAAGGGCCCGGAGCGGCGAGATTCGACCGGGCGCTCTGGCCGCGTACGTCTTCCGTTTCGAAGACGAGGGCGAGCGGATGAAGCGATGACAGGACTCTGGAGGGTAGTGGGGGAGTGAGCGAGACACGAATCACGGACCGGATTTCCGAGGCGGAGCTCGGCGAGAAGACCGAGAAGATTGCGGAAGCGAGTCATTTCCTGAACGACATTCGTGAGGCGGTGGGTCTCCGTGTCGTGGGACAGGAGCGCATGGTCGAGCGCCTCCTGATAGGACTGCTGACGGGCGGGCACGTTCTTCTCGAGGGCGTACCCGGCCTTGCCAAGACGCTGGCGGTCCGCACGCTGGCTGATGCGATTCACACCAGCTTCCGGCGCATTCAGTTCACCCCCGACTTGCTACCCGCCGATTTGATCGGGACGCTGATCTGGGACGAGGTCAACCGCGAGTTCGTGCCGAAAAAGGGCCCCATCTTCGCGAACCTGGTGCTGGCGGACGAGATCAACCGGGCACCTGCCAAGGTCCAGTCGGCTCTCCTCGAAGCCATGCAGGAACATCAGGTCACGATCGGTGAGATGAGTCACAAGGTACCGGAGCCCTTCCTCGTGCTGGCTACCCAGAACCCGATCGAGCATGAAGGCACCTATCCGCTTCCCGAGGCACAGGTGGATCGGTTCATGCTGAAGATCCGGGTCGACTATCCGGACCGGACGGAAGAGCGCGAGATACTCCGGGCCACGGTTACCGACGCCCTCGCGCCATTGAAGGCGGTGGCCACGCCCGAGCAGATCCTGGCGGCCCGGTCTCTGCTGCCAGATATCTATCTCGACGAGCGAGTCGAGGACTACATCCTGGATCTCGTTCGTTCCACCCGGCAGGCCTCCGAGCTCGACACGGAGCTCGCCCAGTGGCTCGAGTACGGAGCTTCGCCCCGAGCTACGATCTACCTTGCTCGCACGGCCCGTGCGCACGCGTTCCTGTCGGGACGCGCTTATGTCGTTCCCGAAGATGTGACGGAGCTGGCTCCCGATGTGCTGCGCCACCGCCTCGTTCTGACATTCCAGGCCGAGGCGGAAGAAATCTCTCCGGACCAGGTCCTGGAGAGGCTCCTGGCGGTGGTGCCGGTTCCCTGATGCCGCTCCGTCTCTTCCGGCGCCGGCAGCCGGAGCGGGACCCCATCAGCCCCGACGCGGCCGCCCTGCCGGTGCTCGTCCGCCGCCTCGAATTGCGGGCCCGTCGTTTGATGGAGAACCGTGCGGTCGGCGCGTACGACTCGGTGTTTCGCGGTCACGGGATCGAGTTTTCCGAGGTGCGCGCTTATCAGCCCGGGGATCCTTTCCAGGCGATCGACTGGAAGGTCACCGCCCGTATGGGGAAACCCTTCATCAAGAAGTTCGTCGAGGAACGGGAGTTGACGGTCCTTCTCATCGTCGATCTCTCGGGCTCCACCGATTTCGGCACCCGCGTTCGCACCAAGCGTGACATGAGTCTCGAGCTGGCGGCTCTCCTGGGGCTGGCGGCGGCTCGCAACAACGATCGGGTGGGTCTGCTTCTGTTCACGGACAGGGTCGAGCGCTGGTTGACGCCACGCCGGGGCCGAGGGCGGCTGCGCCAGTTGCTGCATGTGATGGCGAGTCATAGGCCCAAGGGGCAGGGTACGGACATCGGACTGGCGCTCGCGACCGCAGTACGGTCGCTCAAGACACGGTCCCTGGTCTTCGTGCTGTCCGACTTCCAGGGGCCGGAGTTTCGGAAGGAGCTCACCGCCGCCTCGCGCAAGCACGACGTCGTCGGGCTGCACCTCGTGGACCCGGGCGAGAGGTCACTGCCCGCCGTCGGCTTGATCGAGGTTCGGGACCCGGAGACCGGCGCGGCCGGCGTGCTCGATCTCGCCGATCCCCGCACGCGGAAGGGGCTCGCACGCTTCGCCGAGGAGCGGGAGCAGAGGGTGGAGGACCTGTTCCGACGGGCGGGTGCGGACCGGCTCGTCCTGGCCACGGACCGCTCGTACGCGGCTGACCTGGCGGCCTTCTTCGCCGCGCGCGCCAAGGCGAGGCTCCACTGATGAGCCGTAACGGTCGAGCCGGATTTGTCGCGGCGTGTCTACTGGCCTGCCTGGCGGGCGGCGCTTCACCGTCGCAGGCTCAGCAGGGCTCGGGCCGGGGTGCGGCGGGCCCCCGGGGGGCAGCCGCTCTGTCGCCGGACACCGTGCGAGTGGGAGATCCGTTCACGCTCGGCGTCTCGATCGCCGGCGCTCAAGACGCGACCGTCCAGTTTCCTCCCCTCCTCACGCTCGGTGCGGAGCTCGAGCAACTCCGACCGGTCGACACGGAGTGGCAGTCGGAGGGCGGTGGCCAGTGGCGCGCGCGCTACCGGCTGGCGGCCTGGAAGGCGGGCACGTGGGACATCCCTGACCTGCGGATCGAGTGGCAGGGTTCGGAGGTCTCGCTGACCCCACCTCCGATTCACGTGACCTCCGTGCTGCCCTCCGCGTCCGAGGGTCCGATTCCTCTCGATGGTCCGAGGGGCCCGAACCGCATCCGCGGTTTCCCGTGGTGGCTCCTGCTCCTTCTGCTCGCCCTTCTGCTGCTCTGGTGGCTTCTGCGCCGATTGCGCCGTACCGAGGAAGCGGAGGTAGAAGAAGCGTGGAGGGACCCGGCGGTTGATGCCCGAGAAGCGCTCGCCCGACTCAAGCGGGATCTGGAGGGCGGCGAGGTCGACCTGGCCGCCTTCTACGACGGACTGGAAGAAGCGCTCCGGAAGTACCTCGCGGCTCGACGCGGGTGGCCGCGCGAGCGACCGGTGCGGGAGTTCGTGGACGGGGTAACCGAGAAACGCAGGCTGGAGGACGTCGAGGCGGGTCTGCGCTCGCTCCAGAGTCGTTCCGGGCTGGTCCGGTTCGCTCACATCGAGGCCGCCGAAACCATGGCGCTCAGCGATGCGGACGCCTGCCTGGCCTGGGTCGACGCCGAAGAAGCGGAGGCGGCCTGATGCTCGGCCTCTCGCTGGGAGCGTGGCCGTTCATCCTGTTGCTGGTTCTCCTGCCGATCGGCTGGGCGGCCCTTCAAAAGCGCCGGGTGCGACTGCCGCTCCCCGGGATCGGGGCGGCCGCTGGAGGCGGTGGGGATGGGGCTGATGACCGTTCGGCAGGCCCGGCGACCGATGTTGCTGGAGCCGTGCGTCTCCGTCGGTTCACGGTCTGGTCCGCCTGGGTGCCCCTGTGGCGGACCGTCGCGCTCATTCTCACGGTACTCGCCCTCGCGAGCCCTGTGCGCCTCGTCGAGAAGGTGGAGGAGCGTTCCGAGGGCGTGACGATCATGCTCGCATTCGACATCTCGAGCTCGATGCTGGCCGAGGACTTCCGCCCGCAGAACCGGATCGCGGTGGCGAGGCGAGAGGTGAGCCGGTTCGTGAGGGGGCGCGAAGGAGACCGGATCGGACTGGTCGCTTTCGCCGGCGAGGCCCTGACGGTGGTGCCGGGTACACTGGATTACGGAATCCTGTACCAGGCCATCGACAACCTGGACGTGGGCCAGCTCCGGGACGGGACGGCTATAGGCACGGCGTTGGCTACCGCCGTCAATCGGCTGAGATCGATCGAGGAAGGCTCGCGG
>JABDQB010000425.1 GCA_013042495.1 Gemmatimonadota bacterium | reverse complement strand
CCTTCAACAAGCTGCACACGTTTCGGGGCGATTCGGCCCTGTCCACGTGGATTCACACGGTGACGACCTCAGTGATCCTGAACGGGTTGAGAAAAGTGAAGAAGTTCCGGACGTCGGAAATCGATCTCGAAAAGGCCAGGGCAGTGTCGGGAGAAACGTCCCGCGCCGAGCCCGACCTCCGCGATCGGCTTCGGCAGGCCGTCGATGGCCTGCCCGACGGATACCGGACCGTCTTCGTGATGCACGATATCGAGGGATACACGCACGACGAGATCGCCGGCGCACTCGGTGTCGCGACGGGCACGTCGAAGGCCCAGCTGTCCCGGGCCCGGGCGAAGCTGCGGGTCGAACTCGCGGACTTCGCGGAGGAAGTGGTGGCATGAACGACCAGAATCAGAAGGACACGGGCTCCGGAGAGACCGGGACGGACCGCTTCGACGCGGGCGTGGCGAAGGTGGCGAGGGAGACGTACCAGGCGCCGCCCGAGACTCCGCGCGACGAGATGTGGACCGTGATCCAGGCGGCGCGCGCCGCGGACGTGGTTCCCATTCGGCGCTTCCGGCCCCAGCCCTGGTGGGCGGCGGTCGCTGCGGCGCTGGTGATCGGCGTGGTGCTCGGACGTGGAACGCTCTTCGGACCGGACGAGGCCACGACGGTCGCGGGAGGGTCCGACGTGCCGGCAGCCGTGGAGGGTGCGACGCCCGGGGAGGACCGGGACGGTGGCGCCAACGTGGTGCCGCGTTCCTATCGGACCGCTGCGGCCCGGCACCTCAACCGCACCGAGGACTTCCTCACGATGTTCCGGGTCGACGCCCGTTCGGATCAGCTGAACGACGTGGATATCGGAACGTGGTCGAGGCGGCTCCTGACAGACACGCGCCTGCTGCTCGACTCCCCGGCCGGGGGCGATCCGGAGCTCCGGATGCTGCTCAGCGACCTGGAACTGGTGCTGGCGCAGATCGTCCAGCTCAGGACGGGCGACCCGACCGAAGTGGAGATCATTGACGAAGGCCTGGAGTCCAGTCAGCTGCTGTTCCGGCTCAAGGCCGCCCAGGCGTCCGCGCCGGCGACGGTGAGACTGTAAGACGCACAATGGAAGAGGAGAGAACGATGTCGAAGAGGATGATGAAGGGATCGGGGGCTCTGCTCTGCCTGACAGTCCTGCTGTTGCCGGGACGCGCGATCGGGCAGGACGAGGACCAGGAAACACGACAGCTGTACGCCGAGCAGATGTACGCGCAAGCCGTCGCACTGTCGGCGCAGGAAGCAGCCGCGGCGGCTCAATATGACGTGAGCGCCGAGGAGGTATCCCGGCTCGCCTACCAGGCGGCTGCGATGGCCGACACCATCTATCGAGCGGCGCGGAGGGCTCTGAACGAGTCGCAGTATCGCCGGGCGATCGAGCTGTTCGAGCGGTCGCTCGACGAGGAGCCGGAGTATTCGGCCGAGGCGCTGTATTACCAGGCGCTTGCCTACTACCGGATGGGTGGTCGAGGCAACTATGACCGCGCCTATCGCAAGCTGAACGAACAGTTGGCCCGGTATCCGGACGCGGCCTCGAGCGGTGATGCCGAGGAGCTGATGGTGCGGATCGAGAGCGAGCTCGCCCGCCGAGGCGACGCGCAGGCGGCCGAACGACTGGCCCGCGAGGCGGAACGGCTGGCGCAGGAAGAGATTTCGGTCGAGCGCGAAATGGAGCGCGACGTCCGACGCGACGCTGAGCGTGAGCGGGAGCACGCCATGCAGGAAAAGGCCTCGCAAGAGGCGGAAATCAAGGCCATGGCGTTGCACGCACTGATCCAGGCGGATCCGGAGAAGGCGATTCCCTACCTCTCCAAGGTCCTGCGGAACCGGACGCCCGAGACCGCCGAACTCCGTGCGCAGGCCGTGTTCATCCTCGGCCAGCACGAATCCGACGGGACATTGGACCTGATGCTGGACGTGATCCGGAACGATCCGGATCCCGATGTGAAAGGACAGGCGGCCTATTGGCTCACCCAGGTCGACGATCCAAGGGCCATCGA
>JABDQB010000062.1 GCA_013042495.1 Gemmatimonadota bacterium | reverse complement strand
AGCCGATACAATCAAGTGATGCGTTACCGCAACGACCGTAACTGCTTTGTTAACAGTGTATTGTTGCACCAACTCCATGAACCGTGCCTCATGGCCAAGATCGAGGTGAGCCGTCGGCTCATCGAGGAGCAGAAGACGGGGCTCCTGCACCAGGGCGCGGGCGAGGCGGGCGCGCTGAAGCTCACCTCCCGACAACTCCCTGACATCGCATCTGGCCAGATCCGCGAGGTCCACGGAGTGGAGAATGGCATCCACGGCTGCCTGATCTACCGGACCCAGTGGCGACCACGGACTGATGAAGGGGTACCGACCCATCGATACGAGATCTCGCACGGAGAGCGGGGTCTCGGTCTCGCCGGCCTGGGAAACGACCGCCACCTGCCGGGCCATGTCCCTCCGCTTCCAATCCTGCGCCGGTCGCCCGAGTACGGTTGCCGTTCCCCGGTCCGGACTGAGGACTCCGGTCAACAGTCGAAGAATGGTGCTCTTCCCCGCCCCGTTCGGGCCGACAAGGGCGACATGTGTGCCCGCATCCACCTCCAGGCTGACGTCTGTCAGGGCATCTGCCATTCGCCCTCGATATCGAAACGAGACCCGATCGAGCGAACAGATCATGATCGAGCCGCCCGTCGCAGAAGGACCAGAAACATGGGGACGCCGAGGAAGGCCGTGACCACGCCGATCGGCACCTCCATGGGTGCGGCGACCGTGCGCGCCGCAGCGTCAGCGAGGACCAGGGCGCACGCCCCCGCCAGGAAGGAAACGGGGGTGAGCACACGGTGATCGCGGACACCCGTCAAACGCACCGCATGGGGAACCACGAGCCCGATGAACCCGATTACGCCGGCGACGGACACAGCGGCAGCGGCAAGCAGGGAGGCAAGCAGGAAGGCCAACCGCTTCACCGGTTCCGTCTCGGTCCCGAGATAGGCCGCCGTCTCCTCGCCCAGAGTGAGGGCATTCAGATGCCGGCTAAGGCCGTACAGCACGATGAGCGCGGGGATCGAATA
Organism: Gemmatimonadota bacterium; assembly: GCA_013042495.1. GTDB lineage: Bacteria > Gemmatimonadota > Gemmatimonadetes > Palauibacterales > Palauibacteraceae > Benthicola. Next base: position 2,811 of record JABDQB010000062.1, on the reverse strand, counting down.
CGTGAGCATGGCCATGATCATGCCCCATGAAGCGCCGCTCAGACTGCCCAACGTCCAGAAGAAAGCGGAGCGCAGGGTGTCGGCGGGAACGAACGTGAGGATCAAGAGAACACAGGCACTCAGAAAGGCGCTTACGACCACGCCCGCGAGAAGCAGGACTCGAGTGTCAAGTCGTCCCCCTACCCTGGCGACTTCGAACACGACTCCGATCGCGGCGAGGGCGCCCAGTAAGGCCGCCAGCGGGAGAGCAAAGTATGCGGACGCCGACAGCCCGAGTGCGAGAGAGGATACGGCCCCGAGAGCGGCGCCCGACGACACGCCGAGAAGGTACGGCTCCGCCAGCGGATTACGCAGCAGGGCCTGAAAGACCACGCCAGATACCGCGAGCATGCCTCCAACGAGAGCGCCCGAGATCACCCTCGGCAGGCGCACGCGCCACAATATCGTAGCGGCCGGACCCGGATCGCCGCGCAGAGCTTCGAGCCAGGCGCTGGGTGCGAACTCGGCGGGACCTGCCGACATTCCAATGGCGATCGACGACAAGAGCAGACCCGCAACGGCCAGTCCCCGGTGCCTCACGGGAACTGCGCTCCCCCAATCTCGGGGTGAAGAGCCAGGGCGAGGACCTTCGCCGCTTCTCCCACCCGCGGGCCAAGTCGGTGCAGGAGTTCAGAGGGCACCTCGAGTACGGAGCCACTGCGGACGGCCCGGAGATGCTCCCAGCCGGGTCGATCCCCAGGTGCCTCCACGTGAGGCGGGCCGTTCGTGCCCACGGGGTAGATTATCACGTCCGGGTCGCGGGCCAGGATCGCCTCCAGACTGACGCGGGGTGCGGCTGCGGAAAGGTCACCGAATACGTTTTGCCCACCCGCGACGGACAGCAGAGCGTCGAGATAGCTTCCTGCCCCCGCGGTGAACGCAGGCGGGTATCCGACGTCGTAGTAGACCCACGGGCGTGGCTTCCCCTCGACCGCCGCCCGAACGCTCTCGATTTCTCGGTCGATCTGCTCCCACAGCGTTCCCGCCTGCTCCTCTCGCCCCAGGATCCGGCCGAGCAGGACGATATTTGTCTGCAAGTCTTCGAGCGTGTTGAACACGACAACCAGGTGGGGAATGCCCAGGCGTACCAGCTCGCGCACGGAAGCCCCGTTGTCGAACCCTCCGACCAGAATCACGAGGTCGGGGTCTCTCAACAGAACCGTCTCGACGGATGGTCGAATCGCATCGCCGACGTCCGGTATCAGCGCGGCCTCCGGCGGGTAGTCGTCGAAACGCGAGCGACCCACGAGCCGCGCACCCTCGCCGAGGCTGAACAGGATCTCGGTGGCGACGGGGACCAGAGACACGATCCGTCGGGGAGCGGTATCGAAGACCAGGTTGCGCCCACTGGCTTCCTGGACTCGAATCGGGAAGTCCTGGGCGCGGACAACCGAGGATGCCAGCAGGACGCAAGCGAACGTACCTGCCAACAGGCGCCAGACGAACAAGAAACCCGTCCTTTCAGAGAAAGGGCGGGTATGACCGAGTCACCACACACGTGTCTCGCCCACACCCTTCCCGCGAAGAGCGACATTGGGCAAGGACAGGCCACGTCTCCTGGCTCGAGGCTTCGCCGCGGCCTTCCCGGGCTATCGACTCCCAGTGGCTGTATCGCCGCGAAGTAGGCCCGCGCGTCGACCCGCCGGACCTTAACCTCTCACAGTGGCGGGGCCGCGTCGGTCTCACACCGACTTCCGTGCGCCCGTCCCTGTCAAACTGTTGTTCAGATCTTACGGACTCGGAGTCCGGAGTGGCAAGCGGTCCTCACGCAGATCAGGACGATCTCGAGGATATCCTCACCGACAGGACGGCCGCGACTCCAAGCGACAGAGCGGCCAGTAGCCAGACCCAGGCCCGCCCTCTCATTGGCTCCTCGAACCGGGTGACGACCGAGATCTCAGCTCCCGCCGCCAGACCGGAGGCCGTGAAACGCCGGACCGGAATCCGCATGTCGTCTCCTACGGACTCTTCCGTGACACCGACGGCCTTCACCTCGACCCCGGGCCGCGGCATCACCAGCAACTCGAGCCTGTCGGTATCATGGTCAAGGCTGAGCGAGTACTCGCTCGACGCCACGACATACTGGACCACTACCCGTATGCCTGTTGGAGGCAGGGCTCCAAGGAAACCGATGGTCCCTCCTGCGACAGCCAGGTCGTCGGCGGGAACTCCTCCCTGCCAGGGCACTACCCCGTGGGCCTCTTCGGCCAGCCCGGTCTTCCACACGAAGACAGAATCGCCATCCGCCACGAGGGTCCGGTCCGGCTTCCCCTCGATGTCGATGATCTCTTCGACCTGCATCCCGGCGACTCCGGGCGTGAGTACGACGTGACGGATCGTCGTGCGCAGGTCCGCTACCGCAGCCGCCACCATCGCGGTGTCGAAGACGGTCACGGAATATTCGGTCAGGTCAAGAGGAGACATCGCGTGGATCGGCGGACCCCAGTAGAGGATCCCGCCGAAGCGCGCTCCGACCAGAAAAAGGGCCTCCGGCCCCTCCGATTCGCCGAGCGCGAACGCGAACGACCCGGACCGGTCCGTAACTGCGGAGTCCAGGAGGACCCCTGAGGTCTGGCTTACCCGATGCAGTTCGACCGTCGCCCCGCTCACGGACACCGTGTCCCCAAGCAACACCCGGCCACGAAGTTCCTGGGCCAGGCCCGGAGCAACCGCTACCGGCAACAACACGAGTCCTGCCAGAATGAGTCGGGAGTACCTCAGACCGAACGCCAGTAAGCTGTGATCCGTGCGACGTTGGGTCACGGTACGAAC
>JABDQB010000421.1 GCA_013042495.1 Gemmatimonadota bacterium | reverse complement strand
ATACTGGTGGGCTACAAGCTCATGAGGAACTGGGACGCACGCATGCGCCTCATCACGGTGGTCGACAGGGCGGAGAGCGCGGAGGACGCCCGGCAGTTCCTGCAGGCGCTGCTTGCCCTGGGCAGGATCCCCCGCAGCACAGTGGAAGTGGTTACCGAGCCCTTTGCGAATTACCTGGTCCACGCGCCCCAGGCGGACGTGAGCATCTTCGGGCTCGGGCCCAGGCCGGATTTCGCCTTCATGCGCCGGATGGTCACGGAGACCCGCAGCACCTGCCTGTTCGCGCGGGACTCGGGACGGGAGAGCGCCCTGGCCTAGGCCGGGCAGAATTGAACGGTTCCTTAATCGGGTCGACACGGCCCGCGATACGAGCCCAGGAGACTTCCATGATCCTTCTCATCACTCGTCGCCGCTTCTTCGGACAGAGCTTTGGAATCACGACGGGTGCGGTGCTCGCACGCTCGCTGGGCCTGAAGACTGGCAGCTTCGGAATCCGCGCCGCGGGCCGGACGGGCTCGACACCCATGATCATCACGAGCCATCCCAATCCCACCGGGCAGGCGGCTCTCGAGGAGGTATGGGACACACTCGCCGCCGGCGGGTCAGCGCTCGACGCCGTCGAAAGAGCCACCAACATCATCGAGCTCGACCCGGAGGACATGAGCGTCGGTTACGGCGGACTGCCGAACGAAGACGGAGTGGTGCAGCTTGATGCGTCGATCATGGACGGGCGCACGTACAACGCGGGCGCGGTCGCGGGAATAGAGAACATCAAGCACCCGTCGTCGGTCGCTCGCCTGGTGATGGAGCGCACCGACCACGTGATGCTCGCGGCCGATGGGGCGAAGGAGTTCGCCCTCTCGTTCGGATTCCCGGAGGAAGATCTGATGACGGAGAAGTCTCGCCGGGCCTGGCTTCGCTGGCGAGAGGAACACTCGGACCGGGACGACTGGGGCCCGCCGGACCATCTGCGGGGGTGGGAGGACGAGCAGGGGCGCGGAATCCCCGAAGCCGCCGGTGATCGCGAGGCCTTTCTGCGCGGACCCGAACTGTCCACACATGGCACGGTCAATGTGCTGGCCGTGGATGCGCGCGGCGACATCGCCGGGATCACGTCGACGAGCGGGATGTCCTGGAAGGTGCCGGGACGAATCGGAGACTCACCGATCATCGGTGCGGGGCTCTACGTCGACAACGAGGTCGGGGCGGCCGGAGCTACCGGACGCGGCGAGGATGTGATCAAGGCCTGTTCCTCGTTCTACATCGTGTCGCGAATGCGGGAAGGGCGATCCCCGCAGGAGGCCTGCGAGGATGCGCTGCGCCAGATCGATGCGAGATACGCGGCCGTCGGAATCGACTTTCGACCGGGCGAGAAGTTCGTGGCGATCAACCGGGATGGGGACTACGGATGTGCCTGGAACATCGGAGAGGGTCCGCCCGCGATGTCGGTGATGGACACCGCCGAGGGCTACCGGCGGCACGAGGGGGTCAATACGACGGGCTGAGAGACGCCTGACGGGTCGGGGCGCGCCTACCTGGCGAATCCCGGTCCCTGCGTGGCCCTCAGGATCCAGTTCTCGGAGTCGATCACCGGTTCGACGCCCGCCGGCACCTGCAGCGTTCCGGAGCCCTCCGTCATGTCGACGACGGCCGTCCGGTCCCCCAGGCGTACCGGCACCGGCATGGGGAAAGGAAGGCCACCTGGCACCTGCCAGCGCAGCTCCATGGCCCGGGCCCCTTCGCCGCCCTCGATCTCCACCAGGAGAGCCGGCAGTTCGGCCTGCCGCAGGTAGGCTTCGAACAGCCAGCCCAGGTCCTGCCCTGAAACGTCGCCGAACACCGTGATCACATCGGCCGTCGAGACGAAGCGTACCTGTGATCCGTCGGTCGTCCACGCCGCCTCTTCCGTGGGATAGGCCATGCGTCGCAGCGCCTCGCGGACTGCCTCGTCGCCGAGCAGATAGCGGAGCGTGTGCAGCACCCAGGCGCCCTTGAAGTAGATGTCGCCGCCGTACACTTCCTGCGCCGAGAGCGAGTGGCGGGGCGCCGTCGGTTGCGCGTTACCCATTCGCGGCCGGACGCTGGCCATGTACTCGTGGTAGCGCTCGAGCCCCTGGGTGTCCTCGAGCCACAGCGCCTGCATGTAGCTCCCGAACCCCTCGTGGATCCACATGTCCTTCCAGTCGGCGTTGGTGACCAGGTTGCCCCACCACTCGTGCGACAGTTCGTGGTGGTGCAGAGCGTCGAATCCCCAGTCCTCGCCTCCCGTCATCGCTCCGTTATCGAAGTTCGCCCCGTAGGCGATGATCGACTGATGCTCCATGCCGAGATGGGGAGTCTGCGCGACGCCGTACTTGTCCGCCCGGAACGGGTACGGACCGAGCGTTCTTTCGAACCAGCGCAGGTGTTCGAGGATCTCCGGCATGAAGGCCAGGCCGTCCTCCAGGTATTCCGGCAGGACCCAGAACACGACGGGGAATGTCTCGCCCGTGACGCTCCGGTATTCCTCCTTGAGTACTTCGTATGGCGCGATATTGAGGGCCACGTTGTAGTTGGAAATCGGCGTGGAGACGAACCAGTCGTACGTGCGGGTGCCGTCTCCGTTATCGGTCACCTTCTCCTGACGGCCGTTGGTGGCCACGACCAGGGGATCCGGCACCGTGATGCGGATTCTCATCGAATCCGGCTTGTCCGACACGTGGTCCTTGTTCGGCCACCACACGTCGGCTCCGATCATCTGGTTGGACGTCGCGATCCACGGATCACCAGACGGCGTCGCCGCCCACTGGACGCCCCCGTCCCATGGGGGACGCGGCGCCACGCGAGGCTTCCCTCCGTACTCGACGGTCAGCGACAGGTCATCATCCGGTTGCTTCGTGAAAGGAAGTTCCACGAACACCCGGCTCCCGGATCTTCGAAACGAAAGGGGAGCGGCCGACTCGAGGTCGGTCAGGGAGATCGACTCGACCGCCAGCAGCGTGTCGAGATCGAGGGCCACGACCTCGGCGGGAGCGACCATGCGGGCGTCCATGCGCAGGGTGCCGGCGATCGTGCTGTCCGCGGGGTCGACCGCGAGCGCGAGGTCGTAGTAGGTGACGTCATACGCCGCCTGCTCGACGATCAGCGGTCCGCCGGAGTCGTACGGATCACGCCAGTCCGAGTCGGCCTCCTGTCCCTGGAGGCACGCGGCCGATCCGAGGACGCACAGCACGAATCCCCCGTTCAAGACCCATCTCATGGCTGACTTCACTCCTCGGTTGACGGCGGTTCCCAGGTGCCAACGAAAAGGCAAACTAACGGTCAGGGCCGATCTTCACAGCCGATCCCGCCGGCAGAAGCAAGGTGCGGAAAGTGTTCGGATTCGATACAGCCTATCCCGCCCCCGGAACACGGGGACCGTGGAGAAGTGGTCCGGTACAGCATACGTAAGGTGTTACGGATAAACTACTTATGCATATCGTACGGCTCTGGCATACCCGTTGCATTCATCCCACACCGGAAGGGCGGGCCGGCGTGGCGCCGGACGCATGTGAGGATGGGACGAGAAGACTGGGAGGATGATGATGAGGACGATGCGACTTCTCGAGGCGGCGGCGGGGTTGGCGGCGGTGCTGGTCGCGGTGGCTCCGGTGACCTCGCAGGACCGGCCTTCTTATGAATTGCCGGCGATCGAAGTATCGGTGCTGCAGAACGCTCTGCATCAGACTGCGATTTCGCTGTATGAGCTTCCGAGCTACTGGAAGCTGGCCGGCGACCTGCACAAGCAAGCGGCGGACGCCCTGCCGCGTAATGACGCGGAACAGTTCTTCGGCTTCAATCGCGCCGCGGTGCTGTACTTCCACGCCGGAGAGTTCGTGGACGCGCGCAGGTCAATGGAGGACGCGGCCCAGGTAGCTGTGGCCACGGGAGACATGTACGTGGCGGCAAACACCTATGTGGACGCCGCGTTCATAGCGATTGCCGAAGGCTATGCGGGCAAGAAGCGAGAATTCGTGAGCGAGGCACGCGGGCTGGCGGATTCAGATTGGGTCACCCCTGAGGAGAGAGCCGAGATCCTGGCAAGGATCGAAGGCGCTCCCGCCGGACCCGCTTCGGCCCGGGTGGCGCTGGCCGTGCGACTCGGATCCCCGATGACGCTGGCGGCGGACTGAGGAAGTTCAGACAAACCTGAGGGCGGCGAGCGGGATGACGATGACGGGATAGGGACGTGGCCTCGCCCTCTCAGCTGACAGAGCCCCGGCGTGAAAGCGCCGGGGCTCTTCGTTTGAGGGGTTCTCAGTCCGGTTCATGAAGGTTGGATGGCAGCCCCGCTACTGGAGCGGCTGGCAGAGATGCAGATTGCCTTCGCGTCGGCATCGCAGAGTCATGCGGGTCAGCATCGACTCGAACCGAGGGTCATCCCAGAGCGGCCCGAACAGCGGGTGCGACATCAGGCGGCGCACGTGTCCCTTCTGCTCGAAGGCCTCGGAGAGCACGTGGAAAGCGCCGTCCACATCGCCGACGGCCGCATACAGCTGGGCGACGGACTCCAATCGCAGTACCCCGAGCTGTCCCTCGAACACGCCATCATTCGATCCCCCGGAGAGTCTGTCTGCCATGCGTATCGCCGTTTCCACGTCGCCCGTTCGGGCGGCCAGCAGAGCCATGCCGAACTCCACCCACGGGTCTTCCTGTGATGCCGCCTCCAGGGCGAGCAGATCGGCCTCTGCCCCTTCGGTGTCGCCGACTTCCAACCGGGCGAGGAAGAGCCGCTTTCGGTCGCTGCGCGTAGCGGCTCCCGCGTCGAGGACTCGAGTGGCCTCTGCGATCGCCTCGCCGTAATTGCGGCACATGTAGTGGAGCCGGATGACGACGCCCGAACCCACGATGCGATCGCGCGGGTCCACAGCCGCATAAGGCTCGAGCACTTCCCAGGCTTCTTCACAGCGACCCAGGTTTTCGAGCAAGCCGCTCAGGTCCGCGCGTGCGACCGCCTCCCACCGCGGGCCGGGGGACAGGGTGAGCGAATGACGATAATCCCGCTCCGCCCCTTCCCACTCCCGTCGATACGTCCAGCGAGTGACCGCGTGCGCCACCCGGGCCGCCGCCGCTGTATCGTCGAGCTGTACTGCCTTCACGGCTGCCTCGTAGGCGGACGGCAGAAGGTCGGCGGGCTGTCCCTGGTCGAAGGCGTTGAGCAGAGCACCGGTATAGGCGACCAGGGCCCAGGCGCTGACGTGCGTCGAGTCCAGCTCCACTGCTCTGAGCGCCAGGTTCCTCGCGCTATCGATCTGGTTCGTATCCCAGGCGGCCCACGCCTTCAGGTACGCCTGGTTTGCATTGTACCACGCCCCTTCCTCCCGGCGGTCACCGCCCAGCCAGCCTGCGATCAGAACGATCGTGGCGATCCCGAGTCCGAAGGCCAGCAACGTCCGGATCCCAGGATGGAGCGAACGAGATCCACTAAGGCGCCCGACTGTGGGTGGCTCGTCACGCGGAGCCGCGGAGACCGGAGCCAGCACGGGCGTCGGCGGTACCGGCGCCGCCGCATGGGACCTCGGTCCGACTGATCCCTTGCGGACCCGGTCCACCAGGCTTTGAAGTTCCTCCCCGGGGCGAACTCCGTACTCGGCCTCCAGGTGCTTCGAAAAGCGCTCGTACGCAGCCAGCGCAGCCGACCGGTGGCCGCCGCGCCAAAGGTTCTCGATCAATCCGAATGCGGCCGAGTTGCTCTCCGGCATGATGTCCAGCGCGCGGCGGAACCAGGCCACCGCCGAGTCGGGATCTTCTCGGGCCGCGGACTCGGATCCCAGTTCCGTCGCAGCGGCCAGCGCCGCACCGCAAAGGCTGGCCCGTTCTCCGTCGAGCCAACGGTCGAAGTCCGAGCTGTCGACGTACAGACCCGGCAGAAGGTCGCCGCGATACAGGTCCAGGGCGGCAGGTAGATTCTTGGAGTCGAGCGTCTTTCGGAACTCCACGGCGTCGCACGACAGAAGATCGAGATCGACCGCGACCTCGTCAGAGCCTCTTCCTGGCAGGACCTCGGAACCGAGGGACCGGCGGAGAACGTACAGGGACTGGCTGAGGGCGGCCCGCGCACGTTCCTGGTCCAGATCGGGCCAGAAGATGGCCGTCAGCGTGTCTCGACGCACGAAGCCACCTCGCCCGTTAAGACACAGGTAGGCAAGGACGGCGAGACGCTTGGGCTGGGCCAAAATGGAATGCAGGTCGTCTCGTCCGCCGTCGCGGAGCACGACCTCGCCCAATACCTGCAGTTCGATCACAGCCGAACTCCCATCTCACGCCGGGTGGCGCTCCGGGTGAGAGCTGAGTGAGAGGCAAGTGAAGCCTGTCGACTAGGCTTGCAATGTAGTAACAAGCAGGCCAGATCGCCTACTGCGCGCGACGTAGAGAGGATCCTCCGGGCGATCGGCCGACGCGGCTCCGGCATGGCCCCAACCCCCCATGCCTGTCCGGAAGTCCGTCGAGACTCATCCCAAGTCCCGGAGGACAAGATGAAAGCGATCAAGATCCTGGCCGTGCCCCTCGTGGCCAGCTGCCTGTTCCTGGCGTGCGACGAGGCGCCGTCGCCGATGGAAGCGCCGGATGCGCCCGCGGTCGAGCTCCAGACGAATTTCATGAACGGACCCTCTGAGTCGGGCGTCGTCATGCGCTACGAGGGCAACTGGTGGGTGCAGGACTTGTTTCCGGAGACGCCGTCCGGCGTCGCGTGGTTCGTGCAGATGGGACTGGGACCGGACGATCATGCCAACGGTTGTCGAGCCGGAATGCTGACTCCGTGGTCCACGCATGAGGTCCAGGCGAAACGCGGAGAGAAGTCGAACTACAACGCAATGAACAAGGACGCCGGTGTAACGGTGTTCTTGTGGGACGACGTTCTCTCCCTCTACATGGAGGCGCTGGGCATGGAGGGCGTCGACCCGTACTGCTACTGGTACGACCGACTCACCCCCGTGGCGAGCGGCGTCGCCAACCTCCACAACAC